>NZ_WLUG01000051.1:0-91594 GCF_009706505.1 Providencia sp. wls1922
CGCTAGGGGTGTTGAAGAAAAACAAAATTCATTTTACGCCTGCACTGCCTGAAAAAACTCAAGAAGCTATTCATCAGTTAGGTTTCGGTGTATTCAACAAGTTATTTGTCACCTTTGAACAGGCTTTTTGGCGTAAAAATTCACTCAACAACGTCAATAGTATGTATATTCATGAGTCTGATTATTGGCTAAATTTTATGGATGTAAGCGCGATTTACCAAAAACCAACGTTGCTGTTTTTATTTGGTGGGTTGTCCGCAAAATGGCTTGAAGAGTGTGATGAATACGCCGCATGGCATGAACTGCAACAATCGCTCAGTAAGGTATTTGATAATGTACCCGCACCTATACAGCTGATAAAAACCGAGTGGGAAAAAGATATTTACGCTTATGGCTCGTTTAGCTACCCCGCACCTAACTATTCAGCGGATCAAATTGCCCAATTAAAACAGCCTATTGATAACAAAGTTTTCTTTGCAGGAGAACATTTAGCACTATCAGGAGCTGGTACCGTACACGGTGCTTATCAATCGGGTATAGATGCCGCCAACAGCCTGCTTAATACGCTTTAATTATCGATTAAGCCTCTAACCCTTACTTTCGTTTTAGGGGCTTAACAATGCTATCTAGCCCTTCTATCTTCAGCCCAAGAGTTATCTCCATCAATTCCCCTAATCGCCCTGCAGGAAACTCCCCTTTTTTATAAAACCACAGCAAGTATTCCTCAGGAAGATCAATCAGGACACAACCTTTATATTTACCAAATGGCATCGATGTATTGGCTATATCGAGTAAGTCTTGTTTTTCCATTTATCCGCTCTTGTTTTAGATATAAAAAAAACGGCATTCACTGAATGCCGTTTCTCACTGTAACACTTTTTATCGTAATGACTACAGGATTAATCCAACCACCGCAGCAGATAAGAAGCTTACCAGCGTTGAACCGTACAGTAATTTCAGACCAAAACGTGCAACGGTATTACCTTGTTTTTCATCTAACCCTTTAATAGCACCAGCAATAATACCGATGGAAGAGAAGTTAGCGAATGACACTAAGAATACAGATAAGATACCCACAGAGCGGTCAGATAAACCCGATGCTACGGCTTTTAAGCCATCCATTGCCACGAATTCGTTGGTCACCATTTTCACTGCCATGATACCGCCAACTTGTAACGCTTCATTCGCAGGGATACCTAACATCCAAGCAAATGGATAGAACACATAGCCCAGCATAGTTTGGAAGCTAACATTGAAAATAGCAGAGCAGATTCCGTTAACCATCGCAATCAGGGCGATAAAACCAATCAGCATCGCAGAAACGATAATCGCAACTTTAAACCCAGCAAGAATATATTCACCCAGCATTTCGAAGAAGCTTTGACCTTCATGCAGGCTGCGCATTTGGATCTCTTTTTCCCCTTCTGGTGGGTACGGGTTGATCAGCGATAACACCACGAATGTACCAAACATGTTTAAGACCAAAGCGGCAACCACATATTTTGGATCTAACATGGTCATGTATGCACCCACGATGGACATTGAAACGGTAGACATCGCCGTTGCCGCCATGGTGTACATTCTTCTTTCTGACATGCTGCCTAATTGGTCTTTATAGGCAATAAAGTTTTCTGACTGACCCAACAGTAATGAACTTACTGCGTTGAATGACTCAAGTTTACCCATGCCGTTTACTTTCGACAGCACCGTACCGATGATGCGGATAACGAAAGGCAGGACTTTAATGTGCTGTAAAATACCAATCAGTGCAGAGATAAAGATAATTGGACACAATACTTGTAGGAAGAAGAATGCTAAGTTGCCTTCAATCATTCCGCCAAAGATAAATTTGGTCCCTTCTGCCGCATAACCCAATAAATGGGTAAATACGCCAGCAACACCAAGAACGAAAGACTCACCGATACCTGATTTTAAGAACAGGTAAGCGAGTGCAATTTGGATCACAAGTAATTGAATAACATAGCGAGGGCGGATCCCTCTACGGTTACTACTCGCTAAAATAGCGAGAGCGCCGATGATGACGATGGATAAAATAAAGTGCAGGATCGAGGTCATATTTGACTCCAACAAAGTTACGAA
Source organism: Providencia sp. wls1922 (assembly GCF_009706505.1). Lineage (NCBI taxonomy): Bacteria > Pseudomonadati > Pseudomonadota > Gammaproteobacteria > Enterobacterales > Morganellaceae > Providencia > Providencia sp. wls1922. The sequence goes on from NZ_WLUG01000051.1 coordinate 2,101, forward strand.
TCAGTCTATGCGCATATTCTATGTAATAGACAACATTTAAATGAGATTAACGTCACATTAATATGAAAACTGACTCAGCCTATCTTTCAAAAGTCACGACCAGATCACGTTTCATGAGTAACACATTAATAACAACTGTAAAAATGTTAGCCAGAAAATAAGAAATGCCATTATCACGACGGACGATAATGGCATTGCGCATTAAATATAGGTCACGATTAGATATTCAGCAAACGAATTAATTCTTCTTCATCAATGACTTTTATCCCCAATTCTGTCGCTTTCGCTAACTTTGAACCCGCCGCTTCACCGGCAATCACCAAGTCAGTTTTTTTCGATACACTACCCGCGACTTTCGCGCCTAAGGCAATCAATCTATCCTTAGCTTCATCGCGAGAAAGCGTTGACATCGATCCAGTAAGTACGATTGTTTTTCCAGCAAATGGGCTATCGATGTCAGCACTGTTAATCACTTTCACTTCAGGCCAGTGGATGTTCGCGATGGTCAGTAAATCATGAATAACTTGGCGATTGTGCTCTTCGCGGAAGAAATGCACCACATGTTTTGCCACCACTTCACCAATATCTTGAACGGTTTTCAGTGATTCTTCATCCGCCGCCATCACCGCATCTAATGATGCATAATGTGCTGCGAGGTTCGCCGCTGTCGCCTCACCCACTTCACGGATCCCTAATGCATAGATAAAGCGAGCCAGTGTCGTTTGTTTGGATTTTTCGAGCGCATCAATGAGTTTTTGTGCAGATTTCGGTCCCATTCGTTCTAGGCCGGTTAATTTACCCGCTGATAATTGATAGAGCTGCGCCGCATTTTTCACATATTCCGCGTCGACCAGCTGCTCAATAATTTTATCCCCCATCCCATCGACATCCATCGCACGGCGAGAAACAAAGTGTTTCAGTGATTCTTTTAATTGAGCGCCACAGGTTAACCCACCTGTACAGCGAGCCACCGCTTCCCCTTCGATACGCTCAATATCTGAATTACAGACTGGGCAATGGGTTGGGAACAGAATTTCACGACTATCCGCAGGGCGTTTATCCAGCACGACACTCACGATTTGAGGAATAACATCCCCTGCTCGGCGGATCACGACAGTATCCCCAATGCGAACACCCAAACGGTCAATTTCATCCGCGTTATGGAGTGTGGCATTACTCACCACAACACCCGCAACTTGCACTGGCTCTAATCGAGCCACGGGCGTAATCGCCCCTGTGCGCCCCACTTGGAACTCGACATCTTTTAGTAATGTGATTTGCTCTTGAGCTGGGAATTTAAACGCCGTTGCCCAGCGTGGTGCCCGGGAAACAAAACCTAATTCTTCTTGAGTGGCAATATCATTCACTTTAATCACGACACCATCGATATCAAAACCGAGCGTCGGGCGAATTTTTTCAACATGGTGATAGAAATCGAGCACTTGCTGGCAACCAACACGTAGCTGTACATGCTCACTCACTGGCAGCCCCCACGCTTTAAATTGCATCAAGCGCTCGTAATGGGTATCTGGCAATGTTTTGCCTTCCACCAGCCCTACACCATAGCAGTAGAAGGTTAATGGGCGTTTAGCTGTAATACGCGGGTCTAACTGGCGAAGGGAACCCGCCGCCGCATTGCGTGGGTTAGCAAAAATCTTACCATCCGTTTTACGCGCTTCTTCGTTCATGGCCTCAAAGCCTTTTTGAGGCATAAAAACTTCACCACGAATTTCAACACGGGCAGGAATATTATCCCCCCGTAAACGCAGCGGAATCGCTTTGATCGTGCGTACGTTAGCCGTGATATTTTCACCAACAGTACCATCACCACGGGTAGCTGCTTGAACTAACTCACCATTTTCATACAGCAAGCTGACGGCTAAACCATCTAATTTGAGTTCGCAGCAAAATGTTAATTCAGTGTGGTTATGCAGTCGGTCTTTCACGCGTTTATCAAATGCGAGATAGCTTTCTTCATCAAACACGTTATCTAAAGAGAGCATGGGAATTTCATGGCGAACTGTATCGAATGCAGCTAATGGTGCTGCACCCACACGCTGGGTTGGAGAATCTGTGGTGATCAGTTCTGGATGCTGCGCTTCCAGGCTTTTAAGTTCCTGCATCAGTTTGTCATATTCCACATCAGGAATTTCTGGCGCATCCATAACATGATAGAGGTATTCGTGATGGCGCAATTGTTGTTTTAGCGCGTCTATTTTTTGCGTGAGTGCGTCTGGGATTTGTTTCGTCGTCATGTTTCACCAATAGATATAAAAAACCCCCTGAGTCGGGGGTTTTAATTAACTTAATGTATTTCGAATTCTTGCATGATACACCTCTATTTTTTGAGGTGTCAGTATTTTTCGTTCATCATCCAACACAACACCACCTGCATCTGATGCAATACGTTGTGCCGCTTGGAGCATTAATTTAAAGTTCTGGCTAGCTTCACCATAAGACGGCACCATCATAAAGATAGAGACGCCCGGTGTGGTGAAATCAGACATAGCTTCTGGGTCAAATGATCCTGGTTTCACCATGTTTGCCAGACTAAATAATACTGGACCAGATCCCGCTGGATGAACGTGACGGTGGAAGATATTCATGGCACCGAACTGGAAGCCCGCTTGAAGAATACTTTGCAGTAATGCTTCACCTTCAAGAACCTGCCCGTGATGCGCTGCAACATGCAGTACCAGAACAATTTCTTTTTCACTTGCAACTGCCGCTTTTTCTACTGATGCACTTGGTGCTTCATGCTCTACTTCACTATGAGGTTGAGCCACAGGTTGTACCGCTTCTTGATGAGCAGAGACTTGTGGTACAGACTCTGGCTGTGCAGAAACATGGATTTTCGGCTCTGTATGAATGCGTACAGGTTCTGAAACATGCTCTTGTAAATCAGCTTCATCTGCCATATTAATCGTCAATTGCTCAGGGGCATGGCGATTATCAACATGTGGAGCAAACACAGGCTCAGAAGCTGTTGGTTTAACTGGCTTTGAAGCAGGCTGTGGTGAGTGCTCCGCAGTTAAATTAAACTCAGGCTCAGCGTCACGTTGAATTGTATGGGGTTGAGAGACAGGCTCAGCACGCGGCTCCTCTTTCACCATATAGATAGGCTGATCTTCAACAGCGGCTTTTTGTACCGGTTGATTTTCAGTAAACAGAGCAGAATCATCATATTCTGATGAACTTTCCTGCGTGTCATTCTTTCTACGTTTTACAGGTCTGTCGCGAAATAACTTAGAGCGCTCTTTACGGCTGGTCCATAAACCATGCAGTAATAAAGCGACAATGGCTATCGCACCTACGACCACTAATATTAGACGCAAATCCTGCATCGCTGCTATCTCTAGTTGATGAATAATGATGCCATCACGGCGGAAACTACCTTAAGATTATTTCTCAATTGCTCTAAGTGCAACCCTCAGAACGATTTTCTTACAAGAAAGAGAATATTCCGCCTTCGTTTGCTGCTTTTTTAAACAAAATTATCACTAGTCAGTGTAATTTCATACCTATATGATACATGCTCACCCGCAAAGGAGATAATAAGAAGTATGACCCAATCGACATTTTCGCCACAAAAAAATCACTCTGGTTTTTATTACTTTTCACAAGGGTGGCGACTAATCACTCGTCCTGGCATTAAGCGTTTTGTTATTTTACCCCTATTAGCAAACATTCTGCTGCTTGGTGGCGCTTTTTGGTGGTTATACAGCAAGCTTGGCGGATGGATTGAGCAGGTTATGAGCTACATCCCTAGCTGGCTACAATGGCTTGACTATCTGATTTGGCCTGTTGCCGTCATTTCTATCTTACTGATTTTCAGCTATTTCTTTAGCACGATTGCCAACATCATCGCGGCTCCGTTTAACGGCTGGCTATCAGAGCATTTAGAAGCTGAATTGACCGGTAAGCCTGCACCTGATACGGGAATGGCAGAATTGCTAAAAGATGTACCGCGCATGATTAAACGCGAATTTGTGCGAATTGCTTACTATTTGCCACGAGCCATCGTGTTATTGGTGCTGTTCTTTATTCCCGGTATTGGACAAACTGTTGCACCCGTTTTATGGTTCCTGTTCGGCGCTTGGATGATGTCTATTCAATATTGCGATTACCCATTTGATAACCATCGAGTTGGGTTTAACGACATGAAGCAAGCACTCTCAAAAGACCGAGTGAATAATGTTCAATTTGGTGGTGCCGTCAGCTTATTAATGATGATCCCAATTTTGAATTTAGTCATCATGCCGGTTGCAGTTTGTGGCGCAACCTTAATGTGGATTGACCGTTATCGCGCTCGTTATGCTCGCTATTAGCCCTCATCAAAACTAACGCTTTCTAGGGATATGCAGGTACCTATCTGCATATCCTTCTCCACTGCTCCTACTCTCAAATTCGCCCGATATCAAACATTCCATCTTAGTTATAATAATGCAATTTTAAATAACCCATGGTTATATTCTAGCGTTAAATCATATTTGCAATAATCAGATGTTCGAGTATGTTGAATTCATATTCAATTTTGAAAACACACCTAATTCTTGGCTAACCGTTAATTTTAAGGATGTCCCATGAGCAAAATTTATGAAGATAATTCGTTGACCATTGGAAATACTCCATTAGTGCGTTTACAGCATTTTGGCAACGGTAATATTTTGGCAAAAGTGGAATCTCGTAACCCAAGCTTCAGCGTGAAATGCCGTGTGGGCGCGAACATGATTTGGGATGCAGAGAAAAAAGGCATCCTGACAAAAGATAAAGAACTGGTTGAGCCAACAAGCGGAAATACGGGGATTGCCCTCGCTTACGTGGCCGCGGCTCGTGGTTATAAACTAACGCTGACCATGCCAGAAACCATGAGCGTAGAACGCCGTAAACTTCTAAAAGCCCTTGGCGCTAATTTAATCCTGACTGAAGGCGCCAAAGGTATGAAAGGCGCTATTGCGAAAGCGGAAGAAATCGTCAACAGCAACCCAAGTAAGTATCTGCTATTACAGCAATTTAGTAACCCAGCCAACCCAGCCATTCACGAGAAAACGACCGGGCCTGAAATATGGAATGATACTGATGGCAACGTGGATGTCGTTGTTTCTGGTGTTGGAACTGGCGGGACTATCACAGGTATTGGACGCTATTTAAAGCAGACAAAAGGGAAAAAAGATGTGGTGATGGTTGCCGTTGAACCCGCAACTTCCCCAGTAATCACTCAAGCTCTTGCGGGTGAAGAAATTAAGCCGGGCCCCCATAAAATCCAAGGAATCGGTGCTGGTTTTATCCCTGGCAACTTAGACCTTTCTATTATTGATAAAGTCCTGCAAATTACTGATGACGAAGCAATTTCAACCGCTCGTGAGTTAATGGAAAAAGAAGGTATTCTGGCGGGTATTTCTTCGGGTGCTGCGATTGCGGCAGCCGCTAAACTTGCTGCACTACCAGAATATAAAGACAAAAATATTGTGGTCATTCTTCCATCTTCAGGAGAGCGTTACTTATCCACCGCACTGTTTGCAGATATTAATGCCGAATAATGATTGTTAGGTTAACATTACGTTAAAAAAGCACCAATTAGGTGCTTTTTTTGTGGGTGAGATCATAGATTAGCACGGATTGGGATGATTTATTATCCGGCATTTAGTATTAAACATAGTAATTATTTCACACCTCGAAATTAATCATTTTTTAGTCACTCATCTATTGAATGGCAAAATACCCACTAAAAGCGTTGTGTGAAATTTAAGCTAAATAAATGATAATTTGGTTGATACCAAACAAAGTAGAAAACCAAATGAATCGTTGATAATCTAAATTATACGCATGCTCAGCATATTTCATCTACAATAGGCTGTGTCATCATAAAAATCTTAAAATCACTGAGGAAATATTATGTTCCAGCAAGAAGTTACTATTACAGCACCTAACGGTTTACATACTCGTCCTGCGGCTCAATTCGTTAAAGAAGCAAAAGCGTTCACTTCAGACATTACTCTGAGTTCAGGCGGCAAGTCAGCTAGCGCAAAAAGCCTGTTCAAACTACAAACATTAGGTTTAACCCAAGGCACCGTAGTCACCATTTCTGCTGAAGGTGAAGATGAGCAACAAGCAGTTGAATTTTTAGTTAAACTGATGGGCGAATTAGAATAACGTTTCACTTTGCCATCTTGTTTTAACGTAATAATTCCCTGTCCCTGAATAATTTATTCGGGGACACCTGCTTAATCACTTATATCTACTGTTGTCTCTGCAACATCAAATCTCCTATCAGTAGTAAGGTAATATTATGATTTCAGGAATTTTAGTATCCCCAGGTTTTGCTTTTGGTCAGGCTCTCATCCTCAAAGAAGATCCTATTGTTGTCAGCACCCGTAAAATCACTGACGAGCAAATTGATAAAGAGATCCAAAACTTCATTGATGGACGTAACAAATCAGCTGAGCAGCTTAGCCTTATCAAAGATAAAGCAGAAAAAAATCTTGGTGCGGAAAAAGCTGAGATTTTTGAAGGTCATATCATGCTGCTGGAAGATGAAGAATTAGAGCAAGAAATTATTTCTCTCATCAAAGGCGATAAAAAAACCGCGGATGCGGCGGTTTACTCAGTCATTGAAGACCAAGCTCAAGCATTAGAAGCATTAGATGACGAATATCTGAAAGAGCGTGCCGCTGACGTACGTGACATTGGTAAACGCCTGCTCAGAAATATTCTTAATATGCCGATTGTCGATTTAAGCGCAATCACCGAAGAAGTTATTTTAGTTGCCCCTGATTTAACTCCATCCGAAACTGCTCAGTTAAACTTAGACAAAGTATTAGGTTTTATCACTGACCTCGGTGGTCGTACTTCCCATACCTCTATCATGGCTCGTTCACTGGAAATTCCTGCGATTGTCGGTACCACCGATGCGACCAGCAAAGTGAAAAGCGGTGATTTTATTGTATTAGATGGCGTGAACAACACCATTTACCTCAATCCATCTGAAAGCGAAATTGATAAGCTGAAAGCCTTCAGAAATGAATACCTACAAGAAAAAGAAGAGCTGGCGAAATTAAAAGATTTACCAGCAATGACCTTAGACGGTCATCAAGTTGAAGTCTGTGCAAACATCGGTACTGTGCGTGATGTCGCAGGTGCTGAGCGTAATGGCGCAGAAGGTGTGGGTCTATACCGCACTGAATTCTTATTCATGGACAGAGACGCTCTGCCAACAGAAGAAGAGCAATTCCAAGCGTATAAAGCTGTAGCAGAAGCCATGGGCAGCCAAGCAGTGATTGTACGTACAATGGATATTGGTGGTGATAAAGACTTACCTTACATGAACTTACCGAAGGAAGAGAACCCATTCCTTGGCTGGCGTGCAATTCGTATTTGTCTTGACCGCAAAGAAATTCTACACTCTCAATTAAGAGCTATTTTAAGGGCGTCTAAATTTGGTAAACTGCGTATCATGTTCCCGATGGTTATTTCTGTCGAAGAAGTTCGAGAACTGAAAGCAGAACTTGAGATGCTTAAAGAGCAGCTACGAGAAGAAGGCAAAGCCTTTGATGAAGCGATTGAAGTCGGTATTATGGTGGAAACGCCAGCTGCGGCAGTCATTGCACATCATTTGGCGAAGGAAGTTGATTTCTTTAGTATTGGGACGAATGATCTCACTCAATACACTTTAGCGGTTGACCGTGGTAATGAGCTGATTTCACACCTTTATAATCCGATGTCTCCAGCCGTCTTGAACTTGATTAAACAAGTGATTGACGCTTCTCACGCGGAAGGTAAATGGACGGGTATGTGTGGTGAATTAGCAGGTGATGAACGTGCGACCTTATTGCTGTTAGGCATGGGGCTGGACGAATTTAGTATGAGCGCAATCTCAATTCCTCGTATCAAAAAGCTTATTCGTAATGCGAATTTTGCAGATACTCAAGCGCTAGCGGAACAAGCACTTGCTCAACCAACAGCCGATGAATTGATGAAACTTGTCGATACCTTTATCCAAGAAAAAACGTTATGCTAACAGCAGCACATTAGTTCGGTCCCATATAAAACGATTAGGAGAAGGTCCATGGGTCTGTTTGACAAACTGAAATCACTAGTTTCGGAAGACAAGAGTAGCAGTGGCAATATTGAAATCATCGCGCCATTATCAGGCGAGATAGTCAATATTGAAGATGTACCAGACGTTGTGTTCGCAGAAAAAATTGTTGGTGACGGTATTGCTATCAAGCCTTCTGGCAACAAAATTGTGGCTCCGGTTGATGGTACAATCGGTAAAATTTTTGAAACTAACCATGCGTTTTCTATTGAATCTAATGATGGTATCGAACTGTTTGTTCACTTCGGTATTGATACTGTTGAACTCAAAGGCGAAGGCTTTAAACGTATCGCAGAAGAAGGTCAATCTGTGAAAAAAGGCGACGTTGTCATTGAGTTTGACTTAGCCCTGTTAGAAGAAAAAGCAAAATCAGTTCTGACTCCAGTTGTTATTTCAAATATGGACGAGATCAAAGAGCTGAATAAATTAAGCGGTACCGTGACTGTGGGTGAAACAGTCATTATGCGTATTAAGAAATAATTGCGCTAAACCTTAAAAAGCAGCTTAATAACAAACCACCAGCGACATTTTTGCCCTGGTGGTTTTTTGTTGGGTTCTATTTTCTAGACGTTCTATCAACAAACGTTTATTTATCAAAAACACCTGTCGACAAATAGCGGTCACCACGATCACAAATAATCGCCACAATCACGGCATGAGGGTTCTCTTTTGCTACTCGTAACGCACCCGCTACCGCACCACCTGAACTTACACCACAAAAAATACCTTCACGTTTTGCTAAAGCGCGCATCGTGTCTTCAGCTTCTTGCTGATTAATATCGAGTACAGTATCCACTAATTCGCTGTCAAAAATCCCCGGTAAATATTCTGGAGACCAACGGCGAATCCCTGGGATTTGGCTCTTTTCAGCGGGTTGTAAGCCCACAATTTCCACATCTTGTGATTGGCTTTTTAAGTAACGACTCACGCCAGTGATGGTGCCTGTTGTCCCCATACTAGACACAAAATGGGTAATTCGCCCTGCTGTTTGTTGCCAGATCTCGGGTCCTGTAGTTTTAAAATGGGCTAAAGGATTATCAGGGTTATTAAATTGGTCTAAAACCTTCCCTTCGCCTCGCTTTGCCATCTCTTGAGCTAAGTCCCTCGCCCCTTCCATTCCTACTGTCGTACTCACTAAAATAAGTTCTGCACCATAAGCTTGCATAGACGCTTTACGCTCTTGGCTCATGTTATCCGGCATTAACAGCTTCAGTTTGTAACCTTTCACCGCAGCAATCATCGCTAAAGCGATCCCTGTATTGCCACTGGTGGCTTCAATAAGCGTATCTCCCGGTTTGATCTCCCCGCGTTTTTCGGCTTCGTTGATCATCGAAAATGCCGCTCTATCTTTTACTGAACCGGCAGGGTTATTTCCTTCAAGCTTTACCCAGATTTCAGCATCCAAACCTTCCGTTAGACGTTGCAAGCGAACCAACGGCGTATGACCAATAAACTGTTCCAACGTTGACACTGTGTTTTTCCTTATAATAATTTTTTATTGATTGATAATATAATTAACAATTAATTCTAAAATCAATCATCCCTTATTAATCTACGCGCTTTTAGCTAGAGAGGGGAAAAATAATGGCTCTTTACCCTGATAAATTTGTGTTTGTTGGCTGCCGAGGTAGTAATTTTCGCCCCTTGTAGGAACAGTACGCGCATCCTGCCATACTACGGACAAGGTTTCCTCACTCCAACCTAAAGGTTGCACCGTTAATTGCCAAAAATGGCCGCGAGGGCCTGATTCAATGATCCTTACTGGCAATTGGTGTTGTTCATCCCTTTCTTTCTGCAAACGAATATCCCAAGGGCGAATAAATACATCGACCTCCCCTTGCTGAGCACTAACCTGCGCGAGTGGGAAGGTAAAGTTCGCTATCTGCAACTGTGAACCGCGGATCTGTCCAGGGATTTTGTTAACCTCCCCCATGAATTCAAGCACAAAACGCGTTTCCGGTGATTGCCAAATTTCATTTGGAGTACCGACTTGTTCAATATGCCCTTGGCTCATCACGACTATGCGATCTGCAACTTCCATCGCTTCCTCTTGGTCATGAGTCACGAATACACTCGTGAATTTCAACTCTTCATGAAGCTGACGCAACCAACGACGTAATTCAATACGCACTTGCGCGTCTAGTGCACCAAACGGTTCGTCTAACAGCAAAATTTGCGGCTCTACCGCTAATGCTCTTGCCAATGCTACCCGCTGTTTTTGTCCACCAGAAAGCTGAGAAGGAAAACGCTCAGCCAAATGGGCTAATTGCACCATCTCAAGCAGCGCCATTGCTTTTTGCTTAATCGCTGCTTTTGAGGGTCGCTGTTTTCGAGGTAATACCGTCAAACCAAACGCCACATTCTCGAATACCGTCATATGGCGAAATAGCGCATAATGCTGGAAAACGAAACCGACATGCCTATCTTTCGCATGGACTTGGCTTACATCTTGACCATGGAAACGTAACGAACCGTGGCTTTGTTGCTCTAGCCCCGCAATAATCCGCAACAAGGTGGTTTTCCCAGAGCCAGATGGCCCCAACAATGCCACCATTTCCCCTGAGCCGATATCCAATGAAATATTGTTCAGCACTGATGTTTTACCAAACAATTTACCAACATGATTAATTTCAATACTCATAATTAATGGACTCCTGACTCAGTTTGCTGCCGGCTTAAATGCCATTGCAAAGCACTTTTCACAATCAAGGTAATAATCGCTAATAACGCTAAAATAGCCGCAGCCGTGAACGCACCTACCGTATTGTAATCTTGATGAAGCAACTCAACTTGCAGAGGCAATGTGTAAGTTTCACCACGAATAGCGCCCGATACCACAGACACCGCACCAAATTCGCCAATGGCACGCGCATTGGTTAATACCACGCCATAAAGCAGCGCCCAGCGAATATTTGGCAGAGTGACTCGCCAAAACATTTTCCAACCTGACGCACCCAATAATGTTGCTGCTTCGTCCTCTTGGCTTCCCTGACTTAGCATCAATGGCACTAGCTCCCTGACGACAAATGGGCATGTCACAAAAATAGTCACTAACGCCATTCCCGGCCATGAAAACATCACCTGAATATCAAAGCCTTCTAACCAGCCACCAAACCAACTATTCGAACCGTAAAAGAGTAAATAGAGTAGCCCTGCCACGACCGGCGAAACCGCAAAAGGAATATCAACTAAGGTCAATAACAACTGGCGCCCTGGAAACTGAAAACGCGTCACCAACCACGCCAACATCACGCCAAAAACCAAGTTAACAGGCACTGTGATCAACGCGATAAGAATCGTTAACCCGATGGCATGGAGCATGTCTGGGTTGCTTAAGTTGACGAGTACTTCACCTAATCCCTTCTCAAATGCCGTGATAAAAATCCAGATAATTGGCACCACCAGCAGCAATACCGAGAAAAATAGCCCAATTCCAATGAGTGCCCATTTTCCCCAGTTGATATTTCTGCGTTGAGTGACTGGAAATGGTGTGACTTGTCCCATTAATGCCCTCCTAAGCGTTTACCAAAGCGGCTTTGGATTACATTCACCGTGAATAAAAGAAGCAGTGATACCGCTAAAATTACCGAGGCAATCGCACTAGCGGCAGGGTAATCAAACTGCTGCAATTGGCTGAAAATCATTAAGGAGACCACCTCCGTTTGCCACGCAATGTTTCCGGCGATAAAAATAATCGCCCCAAATTCACCAAGGCTGCGTGTAAAAGATAAAACGGTTCCCGCTATTAGTGCAGGAGAAACTTCAGGTAATACAACACGGCGGAACGTTTGCCAGCGTGTTGCACCTAGCGTTTGTGCAGCTTCTTCGTATTCAGGCCCTAACTCTTCCAGTACAGGCTGAACCGTTCTGACCACAAAAGGAATGCTGGTAAAAGCCATCGCGACGGCGATACCTAACCAAGTATTTACCACTTTGATATCGAACTGATGCAGATACTGTCCATACCAGCCCGATGTGGCAAATAAGGTCGCAAGAGTCAGCCCAGCGACCGCCGTAGGAAGCGCGAAAGGTAAATCCACCAATCCATCTAGGAACAAGCGACCAGGAAAGCGATAACGCGTTAAAATCCATGCCAGCAACATGCCAAAAACCGCATTAAATAGGCTTGCGACCAGAGCCGCCAATAAAGTTACTTTATAAGCAGCAACCACTTGAGGGTAACTGATCACAGCCCAATACTGCTGCCATGTCATATCGGAAAGCTGCACCACGAGAGCGCTTAAAGGCAATAACAAAATCAAACAGACGAAAAACAAGCTACTACCTAACGTCAGTCCGAAACCGGGTAAAAACCGCTTTCCTGATTTACGCATTAACGACGACCTTGTTCCATAAGTTGATCAAATTCCCCTCCCGTCGAAAAGTGGTCATTCATCACATTGTTCCAATTGCCAAATTGTGATTCCACCGTAAACAGCTGAGTTGACGGGAATTTGCTTTTATTCGCTTCCATCACCTGTTTGTCATTCACGCGGTAATTAAAGCGAGTAATAATATTTTGTGCCTCGGGGGTGTAGAGGTAATTTAAGTAGGCTTTTGCCGCTTTTTCTGTGCCATTTTTTTGCACATTTTTGTCAATCCACGCGACTGGGAATTCCGCCAAAATATCGACCGGAGGCACAATCACTTCGTAGTCTGATTCGCCATATTGGCTACGGATGTTATTCACTTCAGATTCAAAGCTAATTAAAACATCCCCTAACCCTCGCTCGATAAATGAGGTTGTTGCACCACGACCACCCGTATCAAACACTTCAACGTTTTTCAGGAATTGCTGCATTTTTTCACGCGTTTTTGGGCTATCTTTACCATTTTCTTGGTTAAATGCTCCCCATGCGGCAAGGTAGGTATAGCGACCATTTCCCGACGTTTTAGGGTTTGGAAACACCAGTTTCACGTCACTGCGTGCAAGGTCATCCCACGTTTTAATGCCTTTCGGATTGCCCTTACGAACTAAAAACGCCATTGTCGAATAATAAGGGGAGCTATTATTCGGTAAACGCGCTTGCCAATCTGCCGGGATTAATTGCCCTTTATCGTGGAGAATTTGCACATCAGTCACTTGGTTAAACGTCACCACATCCGCTTTTAGCCCTTGCAAAATGGCCAACGCTTGCTTCGATGAGCCCGCGTGAGACTGCTTGATTGTCAGTGGATCATTAGGGTTTTCCTGCGCCCACTGCTTTTCAAATTCAGGGTTTAACGCCGCAAATAGCTCTCTTGAAATATCATAGGAACTATTCAGTAATTCAGCCGCCGTCAGGGATGCGCTACTCATTAACGAAAACATCGCCAAACTCGCTAAGCCTGTATTTTTAAAAATTGATTTTTTCATATGATCCCTACTCGTGACTAAACCCAAACATAATCTAAAAAACAATGTATATGTTTTGGTTATAACTTTGTAGTTATCAATCATCTTTTGATATATCAAGTTGGAATAACAAAGAGGTTATAGCAATAAGCCATAAAATTCAGAGGAAATTTAAGATGTTAATGTAATGAGGAAGGTTCATTTAAGCCTAGAATAAAACGTTAAGAATAAACATGCATACTTGCCAAACCTAATTGCGGTGTGTATCGTGTGTATGTCAGTTGACGAAATGGAGGGATCTTGAAAAGTTCGGAGCTGATAAATTTGTTAGAAAATAATGGATGGAAATTAGAGCGAGTTAAAGGAAGTCATCACCAATTTTCTCATCCAGACTTTTCAATTGTTATCACAGTCCCGCATCCTCGAAAGGATTTAAAGATAGGCACACTTAATCAAATCCTTAAGGCGGCTAAACTGAAACATTAATTAAAGACGCGCTCTTTAACACGCTCCGAGCGCTATCTTTATGGAGACAAAACATGCTATACCCAGCCTTTATTGAAATTGATCATGATGGTAGTGCGAGTGGTTGGTTTCCAGATATTGAAGGTTGTACTTTTGCTGGCGACAATATTGAAAATGCTTACACTGATGCAAAATCAGCACTCGATGCCCACTTTGAATTATTAAGTGAAAAGGGGTTTGAAATTCCTGAGCCAAAATCTCAGCAAGAGCATCTAAATCGTACAAAAGATGAATATCAAAATGGTCTTTGGTTATTCGTTGATATCGACATGGATAAATATGATGGACGTGCAGAAAGGATTAATATTACGCTACCTCATCGCTTACTGCATCGTATTGATACGCTAGTTAAAGCCAATCCCGAGTATGGAAGCCGTAGTGGATTCATTGCTGCCGCAGCACGTAAAGAACTCCAAAAAACCGATCAGTAAACGCTTTCAAGCTGCCGCTATCCGCGACAGCTTGAATTATCGCGATAAGATTATAGGGATAATAATCTTTCAATTGATGGCGCGTAGTAATAGCTACCAGAAACGGCTTTCGTCATACGCAGCAGATCATCATATTTACCATCAGTTTCACCAAACATGCTCAGCAATTGTTGTTCAATATTATGGATGGTTGCGCAGTAGGCAATAAAGAATAAACCATGTTTACCGCTTGCTGTGCCGTATGGCAGGCTATGGCGCATCACAGAAAGCTCTTCGCCCTCTTCTTCAATCACTACGCGAGAAACGTGAGATGTTTTATTACGTGCATCTTCGTCTAATTCAACGCTATCGTGTTTAGTTCGACCAATCATTTTCTCTTGTTCATGTTCAGAGAAACGAGACCATTTTTTCAGGTCATGCTCATAGCGTTGTACCATGACATAGCTACCACCAATGTCATCGCCTTGATTAATCAACGTCACTTCAGCAATTTCTTCGCCTTGAGGGTTTTCTGTACCATCAATGAAACCGCTTAAATCTCTATCTTCAACCCAACGGAAACCATGAATTTCTTCAACCACTTCAATGGATGAACCAAATGCTTTTAGCGCGGCTTGCGCCAGAGAAAAGTTAATATCATGACGTAATGATTGAATATGAATAAACATATCGCGCTGAGTCGCAGGCGCTAGTCCTTTGCCGAGCGTGCGAAATGGCTTTAATTCTGGTGAAACAGCTGAGTGTCCGAGCTGCTTCCAAACATCTGAACCAAATGCAATCACTGCACCAAGACGATCATCAGGGAATTTTGCTTGTAGTTTGGTTAATTCATCAACAAAAATCTTGCACCCTGATTTCACCTCTTCGAGCGACCCGGTCACCATGGCTTCAATAAAAATACCAAAACGACTATGTTCCTTCAAAATACCACTTTGGGAATGAGACATGCATAAACCCCTTAGAATGAATAAATTACACAAACCTATACTTTAAATTAGTTTATCGCATTAATAATGATTTTCACCTTGTTTTAACGCAAGAGTTGGCCAGTCTAGGAAATATTAGAAGGGTCTGACGAGAGAAAAGAATAAATAGCAATATTATCAGTAGATTATAACCGTAAGTTATTGCCTATTAAATCGAATAACTTACGGCCTTTTGTCCAAAATTTTAGCTAAGTAACTTATTTATGCCAAATAATTTGCGACAC
Source organism: Providencia sp. wls1922 (assembly GCF_009706505.1). Taxonomy (NCBI): domain Bacteria; kingdom Pseudomonadati; phylum Pseudomonadota; class Gammaproteobacteria; order Enterobacterales; family Morganellaceae; genus Providencia; species Providencia sp. wls1922. The sequence goes on from NZ_WLUG01000051.1 coordinate 17,697, forward strand.
TTTCCATGTTTTCAACACTTCATCGGCCGGCATTAAATTCTCAGGACCTTGCCATTTTCCGCTGAATTTATAAACCACTTTGCTACTTTGCGGTGCAACACACAGTACTGTCGGTACATTATCAACCGCTTCCCCTAAGGAACATGATCCGTAGGCCTTCTGGTAAATGTCGCTAAACTCAGTACCAATTTGGGTATCCCATTCAGTGAGCATATCAGGATCATTCACGACAATACGAGATACGGTGCCTTTTTCAGGACCAAAGACTTCGACTTCAACGTCTAAATCTTTCATAGCTTGAAACACCGAAACCATTTCTCCATTTTCAAGCTGCATGCCACCACGTATGGCATAGCGGTCATCAAGTTGATTATTAATCACATCACGTTCCATTGGCGTCAGACTTGTGATTGCCCCCACGCCCGCTTCTGAAATCATTAGAGGGCTATGAAACCATGTGGATGGTGAAAATAGGCTTTTACCAGCACAACCCGATAGCATCACCGCGCCACCAAGTAGAGAAACTTTAAATAGGGTTACGAATACGTTTTGGGACATATCATCCTCTTTAGCGGGTCATATAATGCATACTGAGACCGTCCATTTCATAAAAGATTCACGCTGTTTAGCCAAACCTTCAAGAAAATAATCACCAGCAGTTTAGAAATCCACTTCGTGAGTCAATCTTTTTGAATAGATCAAACGCTCAGCTTGCTCTTCTTCATACAACATTTTTTCAAACATGCAGATTGCCGAATCAGACTCTTCGTTGACCAACAATTCGATTCTGCCACAACCACGGGCAATCAATTTTTTCTCTAAACGACTCACTAACGCATTAGCAATACCGCGCCCGCGAAATTCAGGATGTACAGCTAAATACACAGCGGTACCACGAATTCCATCGTAGCCCCCCATAATGGTTCCGACCACTTCACCCGATACCTCGGCGACAAGGAAAAGATCGGCACCGCACTGTAGTTTACGCTCAATATCTAATTCAGGATCACCTGAAATTTCATTCAATTGACAGCGTTCCCACAGCGTAAGCACCTCTTCATAATCATTTTGGCGAAATATGCGTATTTCCATCATCTTGTCCGTTTGAGCTAAACTGTCTGCCATTATCACTGCTTTTGATACACAATCAATAATCAATATGCCTTTTTTACCTCAACGGGGTATACTTTACCCAATTTATTTCTCCCGACGGTTCTATTAAAAAACAATGAATTACCCAGATATTGAACGCATAAAAGCCTATTTGCAAAGCTTGCAAGATACCATCTGCCAAAAAATCACAGAATTAGATGGCAAAGAAACCTTCCTTGAACAAACTTGGGAACGTGCTGAAGGCGGTGGTGGACGCAGCCGAGTTTTAACCCACGGCGCACTTTTTGAACAAGCTGGCGTGAATTTCTCACATATCAAAGGTGAAAAAATGCCTGCTTCAGCGACAGCACATCGCCCGGAGTTAGCAGGACGTAGCTACCAAGCCATGGGCGTTTCATTAGTTATCCACCCTCTCAACCCTTATGTACCGACCACACATGCCAATGTGCGCTTTTTCATTGCTGAAAAAGAAGGTGCCGACCCCGTGTGGTGGTTTGGTGGTGGTTTCGATTTGACCCCCTATTATGGATTTGAAGAGGATGCTGTCCATTGGCATACCGTCGCTAATGAACTTTGTACGCCTTACGGAACGGAGGTTTACCCTAAATACAAGCAGTGGTGTGATGACTATTTCTTCTTAAAACATCGCAATGAGCCTCGTGGCATCGGCGGATTATTTTACGATGACCTTAACCAATGGGACTTTGAGTCTTGTTTTGCATTCACGCAAGATGTCGGCAATGGCTTTTTACAAGCTTATGTACCCATTGTCGAAAAACGTCGAGAAATCCCATGGGGTGAGCGTGAACGCCAATTCCAACTTTATCGTCGCGGACGCTATGTAGAATTTAACCTTGTTTGGGATAGAGGCACACTCTTTGGCTTGCAAAGTGGCGGGCGCACAGAGTCCATTTTGATGTCTATGCCGCCATTAGTACGTTGGGAATATGACTACCATCCAGAAGCCGGTAGCCCAGAAGCTAAGCTGTATACCGACTTTTTGATCACTGGTAAAGATTGGCTCACACACAATAAATAGTACAAACTTCTGTAATTAATCAGATTTCTATCTGCTAGTTTTGATAATAAAAATTAGCAGATATTGATTTAATTACTTAATTATCATGTAGTTACAATAAAATCACAACCGTTTATGATTCCATTTCGTCAAACAAAATGGAGTTATAAATGAATCAGATACTTGGTCGTTCACTATTATCACCTAGCTTAATCTCTCACTTCTATCAAGAAAGCCAATGCAATGATTTAAAATCAACCTTATTTCATATCAATGACATCATGAGCCGCACTTACACAGAAGAAGATGCGAACTATCAACGTCAATTACTGGCTAGCACTTGTAGCATCGCCGGCGGCACCTACAACCGAGTGATCCGTGATGCCCAACAACGTGTAGAAAATTACACTCACAACCACTCTAGCCTACCGATTTGTCGCCGCGAAGAAATGCCAGTTGATGAGCATATGGCGCATAACGATTTCGCCGTTATTATGCGAGAAGAAGATAAAGTGGCACCGACTGAACCAGCACATCGCGTGTTCGCTGCTATTGGATTGATCCGCTCATTCCTTAAGGAGAAACTCAATATTGATCAGATGTTTGGTTGTGATGCTGATATCAATGCGGTTATCCATTATGACAAAAACTATTCCAATGCATTTTGGAATTCTCAAGCTATTTTCTTTGGGGATGGTGATGGAACTATTTTTGGCCCGTTCTACAACGATATTGACATAATCGCTCACGAACTCGCTCATGGATACATTGGCTCACAAGCTGATTTTGACTATGTCGATCAATCTGGTGCATTAAATGAATCTGTTGCTGACGTATTAGGCATCATGGTGAAGCAATATGTTCAAAAGCAAACTGCGACACAGTCCAACTGGTTACTGGGCGAAAACTTATTTATTGATAAGAGAAAGGGACCTGCATTACGTTCAATGAAAAATCCGGGTACAGCATACTATTTCACTAAATCAAATAATGACCCGCAAGTGGGACATATGGATCAATATCGCGATTTACCTCGCTATGTCGATAATGGCGGTGTGCATATTAACTCAGGCATTCCAAACAAAGCCTTCTATTTACTGGCAACAAAAATAGGTGGTTATTCTTGGGAAATAGCAGGGAAAATCTGGGTTGCAGCGGTGTCAGATCCGAGCGTCTCGAATACGGCGACGTTTATTGAATTTGCTCAGGCAACAATTCGCTCAGCAAAAAATCTGTTTGGTGATCAAATTGAATTGGCAACTCGCCAATGCTGGCTAGATGTTGGGTTACGTGTTCAATAAAAATGAAGTGTAATAAGTAATTATTACGCCCTTGTCGGCCCACAAAGAGGCTGACTTTTATCTAAGACTTTGATCGAAAATCATAATAAAAAGGCCAAGTACACATGAGTTTTAGGTCACTCATCCTCAGCCTTTTCTCACTTCAATATCTTTTGCTTCATTCTTGCCCAATTAACGTTTTTTCTTTTTACGTCCTGGCTGGGTAAATTTCTTTTTCGGTGGTTCTGCATTAGCTTTCGGCTTTTGGCTACCCGCACCTTGCTTTCCTACTGCTTTCCCGCTACTGCTACGCGCTTGAGATTTTGCCGCTTTTTTAGGTTTAACATCGGACTCTGATTTTTCAATCAAATTAAACAACTCGATAAGCTCATCATCGGTTAAGTCGCGCCACTCCCCCGCAGGAATGCCCGTGAGCCTCACATTCATAATCCGCACGCGTTCTAACTTCGTAACTTCGTAGCCAAAATGTTCGGTCATACGACGAATTTGGCGGTTTAACCCCTGAACCAGCGTAATACGGAAAACAAACGGAGCCTCTTTTTTGACTTTACATTTCTTCGTCATGGTACCGAGAATTGGTACCCCCGCGCCCATGCCACGAATAAATTCATCGGTCACAGGCTTGTTCACGGTGACAATGTACTCTTTCTCGTGATCATTACCTGCACGTAAGATTTTATTCACTAAGTCGCCATGGTTCGTCAGGAAGATCAATCCTTGGGAATCTTTATCTAAACGACCAATAGGGAAAATACGGGTACTGTGATTCACATAGTCCACAATATTATCTTTTTCGCCACTTTCGGTGGTACTGACAATCCCAACAGGCTTATTCAACGCGATCAAGACTAAATCTTCTTCATTGCGCGGTTCAATTAACTGACCATTGACCTTGACCACGTCTCCCGCGGAAACTTGGTCGCCAATGCCTGCGCGTTTACCGTTAATGAACACATTGCCTTGCTCGATATAACGATCAGCCTCACGTCTAGAGCAGATACCGCTCTCGCTAATGTATTTATTCAGGCGTGTGGTTGAATTGATTTCCATGGTTTTCCTCAGTCATTAAAACAACTTAAATTTTAGGGCTGTGGCGAGCTAATAAATAATAGTAAAAAGCCGTAACAACCTAATTGGGTTACGGCTTTAGTCTGTTTATCGCGCTAACAGTTGGCGATTAGCGTTTTTTCAAGTGCTGCATCAGACGCTTACGTTTACGTAACTGGGTTGGTGTCAGTTTATTTTTCTTATCTGCATATGGGTTTTCACCCTCTTTAAACAGAATACGAATTGGCGTTCCCATTACATTTAATGAACGACGGAAATAGTTCATTAAATAACGTTTATAGCTATCTGGTAAATCAGAAACTTGGTTACCGTGGATCACAACGATTGGTGGGTTATGACCACCAGCATGCGCGTATTTCATCTTCACGCGGCGACCACGGATCAATGGTGGCTGATGTTCATCTTCCGCCATTTTCATAATACGTGTTAACAGTGCAGTACCAACCCGGCGAGTCGCTGATTCATACGCTTCTTGCACAGATTCAAACAAGTTACCCACGCCGCTACCATGTAGCGCAGAGATAAAGTGAATACGGGCAAAATCTACAAAGCCAAGACGAAGTTCCAGCATATCTTTGACATGCTCGCGATCTTCAGGCTTCATGCCATCCCATTTATTCACTGCAATCACTAATGAACGGCCTGCGTTCAAAATGAATCCTAGTAACGATAAATCTTGGTCAGAGATACCTTCACGAGCATCGATAACCAGCAAGACCACGTTAGCATCTTCAATCGCTTGCAGCGTTTTGATCACTGAGAATTTCTCTACAGTTTCAGTCACTTTACCGCGCTTACGTACCCCAGCGGTATCGATGAGAATATATTCACGCTCATCACGCTCCATTGGGATATAAATACTGTCACGGGTGGTACCCGGCATATCAAAGACGACCACACGGTCTTCACCGAGAATACGGTTAGTTAGGGTCGATTTGCCCACATTTGGGCGCCCTACGATAGCCAGCTTTATTGGCAATGTACTCGGGTCAAAATCATCTTCTTCGTCTTCGGAGAATTCACCTTCTGCTTCCAGCTCAGCCCAATACGCAGCATTCGCTTCTTCGTCAGTAAGTTCGATTTCTTCGTCTTCAACCTCAATAAAAGGTTTTAAAGAGTGTTCAATTAACTGAGTGACACCACGACCATGAGAGGCAGCAATAGGGTAAATTTCCCCAAGACCCAGTGAATAGAAATCACCAACAACGATATTGGCATCAATACCATCAGTTTTGTTGGCAACTAAATACGTTTTTTTCTTGCGGCTGCGTAAGTGCTTAGCGATGCCTTCATCCGCTGGCATTAAGCCTGCTCTTGCATCTACCATGAAAAGAACAACGTCAGCTTCTTCAATCGCTTGAAGCGACTGAGCCGCCATATGGGTTTCTACGCCCTCTTCAGTACCATCGATACCACCAGTGTCGATAATAATAAATTCGTGCCCTTCAACTTCTGCACGACCATATTTACGATCACGGGTCAGACCGGGAAAGTCCGCTACAAGTGCGTCACGGGTACGGGTTAATCGGTTAAATAACGTGGATTTTCCTACGTTTGGACGCCCAACCAGCGCTACGACGGGTATCATTCTTCAGTGCCTCACAACTTTAATTAACTAATAGAATTCTGAGGCTAAACTCAGAAAACAAAAAACGAAACGGCCCCTGTATTCAGGAACCGTTTATTTTATCGATAAATTGTCTGCTTGTCAGAAAATTAACGTGTTAACAGGTAAACTGTTCCGTTTCTTGTCTGAACCATCAGTTTATCACTCGCAATGACTGGGCGGCTGTGGATCCCTGAACTGTTCAGTTTATTTTGAGCCACAAAGCCACCTGTGCTGGTATCTAACCAGTGCAGATAACCTTCTTTGTCACCCACAACAATATAGCCGTTATAGACTTCTGGCGCAGATAATCCACGGTTTAGTAACTGATCTTGAGTCCATAATGTCACGCCGTCGCTCTTACGAACAGCCAGCACGCGGTCAGTTTGGTCAACTAAATACAGGTTATCACCCGATAACACCATGTCATTGATGGAGCCTAAATCACGCTTCCATAACATTTGACCTGAACGCATGTCCAGTGCCGCCAATGTGCCGTTATAAGCAATCGCGTACACTTTGCCATCATCAATCACAGGCGTCATATCTACATCGTTCAGACGACCAATTTCTGTTGAACTGGTGACTAAAGAGATGCGTTGTTGCCAAATTAATTGACCTTGAGACAGCAGGACGGCACTCACTCGACCATTATCACCACCAACGATAGCCGCACCAAATGCAATCGCAGGCGCAGACTCACCGCGTAATGACAGTGATGGGGTATCCATATTCACTGTCCACTTAATCGCGCCTGTCGCTGTATCCAGCGCTTGTAATTGACCATTGCTCGTGTGGATGACCACCATGTCGCCACTCACGACAGGCTTGGACAAGGCTTCGCCTGCCACTTCCACATCCCACAACACTTCACCATTTTCTTTATTTAGCGCGATAACTGTACCACGCTCAGTACCGATGAAAATTTTGTCATCAGAAATGGTCAAGCCACCAGACAGTAACGCAGATAAATTGGCAGAAAGAAAACCAGTACGTTTTGATAAATCGACAGACCACAGTTCTTTACCGCTATCAAGTTCTAGCGCTTTAACTAAGCCTTTACGATCCGCAGCGTAAATTGCTGAACCATCCCAAACAGGAGAAAGTTCAGAATAGAACTGCTCAACACCATTACCGACGGATTTATCCCAAACAATAGAAGGTGTAAATTGATTCTCAACCTGTGGTAATGGCGCCATCACAATAGAATCAGTTTCGCTGGAACAACCGGCAAGTAAAGCTGAAGCAACCAGGCCTACCAAAAGAGTTTTGCGCAACTGCATAGTGTGTCGTTTCCTTTCTTCTTATGAATTAGATACGTTGTTCAATTTCAGAGTCAAAATACCTCTGAGTGATTGAGAACCTTCACTTTCTAACCCCTGAGTGTATGCCGCTTTAGCGCCGGATTTATCACCCTTATGGAGTAAAGCATCCCCACGGACATCCTGTGCCGTAGCTTGCCATGACTTACCTTGGATCTTAGCAACAGAGGCGATAGCTGCATCCGCATTACCGAGTGCAAGTTGGATACGCGCTAAACGCAGGTTAATCACATCTTGCAAATCAGCGGTTTTTGCTTTCGCTAATGCGTCAGTCAATGCTTTCTCAGCACCTGCTAAATCGCCTTTATCAGCAAAAACTTGCGCCAGTTCCAGCCCAGTCATTGAACTGTAAACGTCGTTAGTTTCTGCTGCAAATTTTTGTGCAGCTTGAATACCTTCCGCTGAACCTGAACGTAACTGAGTATTGACGGCCTCGTATTTTGCTGCACTTTCTTGCAACACATTCGACTTGTGTGATTGCCAATAGTTCCAACCAAATACACCACCGACACCAATAACCAGTCCAACCACTAAAGCAACGCCGTTGTTAGCGAAAAAACGTTTGATCGCCTCAACTTGATCTTGTTCGTTTGTATAGACTTCCACTTGTCTCTCCTTAACCTAACAGCGTGGCGATACGCGATGCCATTAGTTGCTGTGAAATAGTTTCTTGCTCACCAGTACGTAAATCTTTCAACGTCACTTGGCTATTATTGATTTCGTCTTCACCTAAGATCAGAGCAATTTTTGCCCCTTGCTTATCGGCACGCGCGAGCTGCTTCTTAAAGTTACCACCGCCGTGGTTAGTCATTAAACGCAGAGTTGGCAGTTCATCACGTACTTTTTCTGCAACTAACAATGCAGCTTGTTGGCTATTTTCACCAAAAGAAGCCAGATACACATCGGCAACGGAGGTATCTGCGATGAACTCTGGGTTCACTTCTTGAACCAGCAGAACCATACGTTCCATACCCATTGCAAAGCCAACTGCAGGTGTTGCACGACCGCCCAGTTGTTCTACTAGACCATCATAACGTCCACCCGCACAGACCGTACCTTGGGAACCTAGCGCAGTTGTCACCCACTCAAACACAGTGCGGTTATAGTAGTCTAAACCACGCACCAAGCGTTGGTTAACACGGTATTTAATACCCGCGTTATCTAATAATTTGCACAGTCCATCAAAATGCTCGCGAGATTCCGCATCCAGATAATCAAACAGCGCTGGCGCATCATTTAATAATGCTTGAACGTCTTGATTTTTAGAATCCAGCACACGCAGAGGATTGCTATACATACGACGTTTGCAATCTTCATCCAACTTATCTTTGTGCTGTTCCAGGAAAGCGACTAACGCATCACGGTAGTTTGCGCGAGCTTCTAATGAACCGATTGAGTTGAGTTCCAGCGTAACATGCTCGCTGATCCCAAGTGCACGCCACCAGCGGGCAGTCATTAAGATCACTTCCGCATCAATATCGGGGCCTGCCAGACCAAACACCTCAGCACCTAGCTGATGGAATTGGCGATAGCGGCCTTTCTGTGGACGCTCATAACGGAACATTGGCCCTAAATACCATAAGCGCTGTTCCTGATTGTACAGCAAACCATGCTCAATACCGGCACGGACACAACCTGCGGTATTTTCTGGGCGCAGTGTGAGGCTCTCTTCGTTACGGTCGTTGAAGGTATACATCTCTTTTTCAACAACGTCAGTCACTTCACCAATCGCCCGTTTAAATAACGGGGTCTGCTCTACAATCGGGGTACGAATTTCGCTAAAACCATAACCCTGTAAAATATTCTTCAATGTTGCTTCGATTTTTTGCCACACTCGAGTATCTGCTGGCAAGTAGTCATTCATGCCTCGGATGGCTTGGATATTTTTTCCCACTTTATTTCTCTATTTTCAGAATTACATAAGGTCGATTATAAGAGCGAAATGTCATCAGGTTCAATCAACAAACTGCAAAACCACCGTGGAATCGGGAATTATCTGTTGATTTTGGTCGCTATGGCGTAATTTTAAGAAAAAATGACCGTGATTAACACTGCTAATCACGGTGATAAATAAAAAACTGACTCATGATGAGCCAGTTTCTAAATATTATTTATCTATCTGATTAACATTTATTCGCATGCTCTCGTCTAGCATTGCCGCTTTGGCTCGAATTTTAGCTTCTAGCTGATCAATAATGTTGTCATTATCAAAGCGCTCTTTTTGACGAATACCATCTTCGTAGAATCCACTCTTGGTTTTCGCACCCGCGACACCCAATGTGGACACTTCAGCTTCACCAGGACCATTCACTACACAACCGATGATAGACACATCCATTGGCGTGATAATGTCTTCAAGTCGCTGCTCTAACGCGTTCACCGTGCCAATCACGTCAAACTCTTGGCGTGAACATGTTGGGCAAGCAATAAAGTTGATACCACGGGAACGAATACGCAGTGACTTCAGAATATCAAAGCCTACTTTCACTTCTTCAACAGGATCGGCAGCAAGCGAAATACGCAGTGTATCCCCGATACCTTCAGAGAGCAGCATACCTAAACCGATAGCTGACTTCACAGAACCTGAGCGCGCACCGCCCGCTTCAGTAATACCTAGATGAAGTGGTTGGTCAATTTTTTGAGCAAGCAGACGATATGAGCCCACAGCAAGGAATACATCAGAGGCTTTCACACTGACTTTAAATTGATCAAAGTTCAATCTATCCAAAATATCCACATGGCGCATGGCTGATTCAACCAACGCTTCTGGTGTCGGTTCACCGTATTTTTCTTGAATATCTTTTTCCAGCGAGCCGCCATTCACCCCAATTCGAATAGGAATATTGTAATGACGAGCGCAGTCAACCACTTGGCGAATTCGCTCTTCACTACCGATATTTCCAGGGTTGATACGCAAGCAATCAACACCATATTCTGCCACTTTTAAGGCAATACGGTAGTCAAAGTGAATATCAGCGACCAGAGGGACATCAACTTGCTGTTTGATTAATTTAAAGGCTTCTGCGGCATCCATCGTGGGTACTGATACGCGCACAATATCTACCCCAACACGTTCAAGGGCTTTAATTTGGCGAACAGTGGCTTCGACATCGGTTGTACGGGTATTGGTCATTGATTGAACAGCGATAGGTGCGCCGTCGCCAACAGGAACATTACCGACATAAATACGGGTGGATTTGCGTCTTTTGATTGGTGATTCGTTATGCATTTTTGTTTAATTCTCCGAACATCCATGTGCTCATTTTAATACCATGGCGCTCTTTAATATCATGGCATAGTGTATGGTCATTGCTTTAACGCGCCCCACTATACACAAGAAAGCAAACTATAAACTATCACAAAGAGTGTTTTAGGATATAGTTTGCTTCTTTAATTTCGTAATATTTTTATGCTTCTGGCAACTTAAATTTCGCGGAACGTTTCGCTTTGATAAAGCGGCTTAAATCAACGTTTTTACCTTGGAATTGCACCGTCACATTGGCTGGCGCACCGATATTTAAACGATAAGGTTGTGCACCATCCAGCTCTAATTTATCGCCGCCATTTTTCATGCCGCTAAATAAAACTTTATTGTTTGCGTCACGAATTTCTAACCAGCATTGACCAGAGAAACTTAACGTTAAACCATTACCTGTTGCGGCTGGCATATCCGTTGTTTGAGAAACATCTGCTTGGGCTCTGTCAACAGAAGGTGTTGTTTGCGGCGCATTTGGCAGCGGGATCGTTCTCACCCCTTCTGCATCTGTATTCGTTGCTGTTTGGGTATTCGTTGCTGTTTGGGTGTCCGTCAATACTGGTGCAGGATCGACCAGTGGGTCGGTTTGTACAGTGCTATTGTCAGTCGCAAGTGGCATATCAACCGCAATATTGTTTACGGGTTCACTAGTATCTTGTTGAACCAAGGCTTCATTTTGGTTAGCCATCGACAACAAATCTTTCTGTTGAGCATTATGATCTTGCCACCACCAAACGCCAATCATCGCAATTAAAACAATCACGATCAGCCACGTCAATTTCATTAGCCAACCTTCGCGTTTTTTACGCTTTTTGCCTAATGAGTAGCTTTGCATTGGGGAAACATTCGGGGACTGTGCGGGAACATCACTTTTTAACAGAGACGTAATTTCATTTTCAGGGATACCAACCATTCGTGCATACAAACGAATGTAACCACGTAAAAACGTAGGCTCTACGCCCGCAGGATGAATATCTTGTTCTATTTCCTTTACCGTACTCACTTTAAGACACAGTCGCTCCGCAACTGTTTCTTGCGTTAGTCCCATACGCTCGCGAGCGCGGGATAATAATTGCCCTACAGTGATAGAAGTTTGTTCGGTATTATTTTCGATAGTCATTAGCTGGCAACACTATTTCCAAGTTTAATAAATATAAAGCAGATTTTACGCTACTTTACCCGTCTGATTACGTCATAGTTTCCAACAACAGTAGAGAAGATATGCCGCTTTAATTATTGTAGGCGAACCAGGGCGTTTTGCCTAACCATAAAACGCCCCGAATTATAACCTAACTCACTGATTAGATATTATCTATATATCAGACTGATTTTACCTGGATAGGTTCCCCAGCAAGGCGTTTTTTCAAGGTACGTTTCGTCCTATCAATAACATCCCCTGCCAGTTGCCCACATGCAGCATCAATATCATCACCACGAGTCTTGCGAACTATAGTCGTAAAACCGTATTCCATCAATACCTTAGAGAATCTATCAATTCGGCTGTTGGAGCTGCGACCATATGGCGCTCCTGGGAACGGGTTCCATGGGATCAAGTTGATTTTGCTTGGTGTGTTTTTCAAACATTCCGCGAGTTGGTGGGCTTGTTCAACGCTATCGTTAATATGATCAAGCATCACATATTCAACCGTGACACGTCCCGCATTCGCATTGGATTTCGTTAAATAACGATTCACACTAGCTAAGAATGTTTCGATATTATATTTCTTATTGATTGGTACGATGTCATCACGCACATCGTCCGTTGGTGCATGCAGAGAAATAGCCAGCGCAACATCAATCATATCGCCTAACTTATCCAGTGCAGGAACCACGCCTGAGGTGGAAATTGTTACGCGGCGTTTTGATAGACCGAAACCAAAATCATCTAACATGATTTCCATCGCAGGAACCACGTTATTTAAATTCAATAACGGCTCCCCCATCCCCATCATCACCACGTTGGTGATAGGACGGCGGCCGCTAGACTTCAACGAACCGATGATTTTAGCCGCACGCCAAACCTGCCCGATGATTTCAGAAACGCGTAAGTTACGGTTAAAACCTTGCTGGGCTGTAGAACAGAATTTACATTCCAGTGCACAGCCAACTTGAGAAGAAACACACAGTGTTGCGCGATCAGCTTCAGGGATATACACCGTTTCAACCAGTTGATCACCGACTTTAATAGCCCACTTAATCGTGCCATCGGATGAACGTTGTTCATCAGCCACTTCAGGTGCTCGGATCTCAGCGACTTCGGTTAATTTCGCGCGTAGCACCTTGTTGATATCGGTCATTAGCTCGAAATCATCGTAGCAATAGTGGTAAATCCACTTCATAACTTGGTCTGCACGGAACGGTTTTTCGCCGAGCTCAGCAAAAAATTCGCGCATCTGCTTGCGGTTTAAATCGAGCAGGTTAATTTTTTGACCGCTTTTTTCTGGCTGCCCATTTTTTTCTGGCATAGCAGATACAGCAGAAGGAGTTGCACATTGTGCATTGGTAGTCATATCAGACATTGAGTTTGCCTCGTTATTACACTTTCGGCAGTGCGAAAAGCACGACGTAAATTGGGATTGCGATTAGTCGGGACGACTAAAAAATAAATCACCCTGTTAACGCGATGATTAACAGGGCGACATATTGTACAAATATTATAACAATAATGCTAATGCATTATTGAGAACGCCTTAGCGTGGGCAGATTTCGTCAGCAGTGAAGAAATATGCGATTTCACGTGCAGCAGACTCTTCTGAATCTGAACCGTGAGTTGCGTTTTCAGTGAAGCTGTCCGCGTAGTCAGCACGTAAAGTACCTGCTAATGCGTTGTCTGGGTTAGTTGCGCCCATCAGGTCACGGTGACGTTGGATTGCGTTTTCGCCTTCTAACACTTGTAACATGATTGGACCAGAAGTCATGAATTCAACCAGACCATCAAAGAAAGGACGACCTTTGTGCTCAGCGTAGAAGCCTTCAGCTTGTTCACGAGTCAGGTGCATCATTTTAGCAGCAACGATTTTGAAGCCTGCGCTTTCAAAACGGTTGTAAATTGCACCGATGACGTTTTTCTTAACTGCGTTTGGTTTGATGATAGAAAATGTACGTTGAACAGCCATAAATAACCTCTTAGCGATTGACTTGACTTTTACTCTTTATTCTCTGCTTTGTTTCTCTTATTTAACCCAATGTTTCCACTAGAATTTCAAGAGGGGCATATGAAGAACCAAGAATATGTGCCTGTTGTAGTTTTTTATATTGTTTCTATTCCTGATGTTAGGAAGCAGAAAAATAGGGCGTTGATTATAGGGGCTTGGATTACAATTTCCTACAGTCACATCAACATTTTGTTAATCTTTTCATAGCAAAAAATGCTAGATTTTTAATTAAGTCGTCGTTTTATGCTATTACTTCACCTTAAAGTTGATAGCGGTGACCTGTCCGCTCATATCTAAGACAGATATTTGGTAGTTTCCACTTTTTTCGAGCGTCAGCAAAATTGCCCCATTTTGCTCGGTATTGTTCACTTGCTCGCCGTTTAAAAACCACCATTTTTGCCCTTGTCCACCTTGAGTGAGTAAACGCAGGTCTAAACTGGTTTTTCCGGGTAAACGTTGGAGAACCTCCCCTTCGCGGATACCTGAAATTAATAATGGTGGCATTTCAAGATTTAACGGCGGACAAACGGCATCCGGCTTAGGCAGTCGATTTATTCGTTTTTCACTTACAGGCAACCACGACTCTACGGTAATCGGCCATAAATGGATCTCTTTTTCTTGGGCATTTGGGCAATCTGGCGCAACTTGTAGCCCCTGCTCATTCACCCACACTTTTTGTCTGAGTCCAAGAGAGGATTCTTGATCCCGTGCCATTAGCGTTGGTGGAATCGTATTATCTAAAATCCAGCTCAAACGGCGCTGGCGACAATTACTATCTTCTTTCAGTAATGAGGTTCCCCCTGGCCAGCAGATCACGGCTTGGCTAACGCTCGCGGGTCTTGAATCTTTCGGAAGCACTTCTCGAGATTGATAAATTCGCGTCAGCAGCATGTTATTTACTTGGTTCATAATTGGAATTGCTGTGGCATAGCCAAGCTGCCCTGCAACTGGCGTTGCATCAGGACGCCCAACCCAAACACCAATCGTATAACGTGGGTTCACACCAATAGCCCAAGCATCGCGGTATCCGTAACTAGTCCCTGTTTTCCATGCAAGATTTGGCTGTCCCGATAAATTAGCATCAGGGACTGGGCGGGCTTCTCCTGCCATAATCCGGCGAACAATCCATGCTGCCCCCGGAGACATTAACTTGCGGTCGCGGATAACATCTGTTGGTCGATAACGCAGTGGAGAAACTTCTCCTTGGCGAGCAAATGCACTGTAAGCTGACACTAAGTCTTCCATTCGTGCCGCCGTTCCCCCGAGGATCAACGACAAGTTAGGTTCTCCGCCAACTGGAAAACGCAGTTCTGTGCCCACATTACGTAATTGCGCCGCAAAACGCTTACTGCCATAGACATCCAGCAGTTGCACAACGGGCAAGTTTAATGAGCGCACTAACGCATCACTCACACTGACAGGGCCATTAAAGCCGCTATCAAAGTTACCGGGACGATAATCATTAAATCGACGAGGAACATCCTGCAACAGTGATTCGGCGTGGATCAAACCATCATCCATTGCCAGCGCATATAAAAATGGCTTGAGTGTTGAGCCCGGTGAGCGCCACGCACTGATCATATCCACATGACCAAAGCGACTATCATCCTGAAAATCAATCGACCCGATATACGCTTTCACGCTCATATCCGTGTGATCAACCACCAGCAATCCTAAGGAAGTTTGCTTAGGTAATTGGTTTTTCCAGTTCATCGCCATATCTTCAAGCTGCTTTTGCAGGCTAGCATCAATGGTAGTTTCCACGATGGATTCTTGGGAATCTTTGACCATCCGACGCGCCAGTAATGGTGCTAAATGCGGATTTTTACGTGGGGCAAGCCAGATTTGCTCTTGCTTGATTTCATTGACTTTTTCAGTGCTCCAAACTTGGTATTCAGCCAGTCTGTCGAGTACTTTATCTCGTGCTGCTTGCGCCCGTTCTGGGTATCTGTCAGGTCTTAAACGGCTTGGCGCTTGTGGTAAAACCGCAAACAATACCGCTTCACTTGCGGTCAATTTTGCAGGGGATTTATTCAAATAGACCCAGCTGGCAGCACCTATGCCCTCAATCGTCCCCCCATAAGGTGCTCGGTTAAGATACATTTCGAGGATTTCATCTTTAGAATAGTGATATTCCAGCTGTGCAGTACGCCATAACTGTTTGAGTTTGCCACCAAACGTGCGCTCATGTGGGTCAATCAGCCTTGCCACCTGCATTGAGATGGTACTGCCCCCAGAGACAATGCGTCCTGAGCTCACTAACTGCCCTGCCGCCCGCATTAACGAAAATGGGTTAACCCCCGGATGCTGGTAAAAATGGCGATCTTCATAGGTTAATAACGCGTCAATATATTCCGGCGAAACCTCGTCCAACTTAACAGGGAAACGCCAAATACCTTCTTTATCGGCAAAACGCCATAACGGAGTCCCATCCCCCGCGACGACCGTGCGTGCCATTTCAATCTGCTTGATTGGCAAAGGCCAAATTTTATCTGCTGCTAAAAAGGCCAGTGGCAATACCACGACCAAAACCAGTAGCGTCCACCCAATGCGACGTAGCCATCTCTTCATTCGTCAATATACCGAGAGTTATTATTTGTTTTTATGATACTAAAAAAAGAGGGAAACACACGCTTCCCTCTTTATCTTCATCTAATTCAATGATTCTCTAATTTAATATTAATTAACGAACCACTTCCAACTGACCATCGGAGTAACCCGTTGCACGCCATTCTGGCACATACATGGATTCCACCTGTGGCACTGGTTTGTTATACACACCCGGCGTAACCGCGCGAGCTAAGTAAACCAGTGTGGTTGGACGATATTGCTGAACTTCCACTGCCGCCACAAAACGGTCATCACGGTATTCCATGTGACGAATTTGCGATTGCTGCATATCATCAATCATCTCTTGCAGATTTGGCGCTGATTCACTGAGGTTAGCGCTGCTATTGGCTAAGTTTTGGTTTTCCAACTCTAAGCCCGCAGGTAATAAATCCACCACCAATGCATCAGGGACAGTTTGGTTGGCATTCACTTCCAACTTCACCACTACCATTTCGCCGCTTCTTAATCTATCGATTGAAATACGGTTGCCTTTCATATCGTAGTAACTGCGTTTGATATCCAGCACATTTGAATATGGCTTCGGTGAACGCATCGGATAGCCGACAACATTCAAACGAGTATACAGTGTGCTGGTACCGCTGTTTTCAACACTATAACCATTCACTAGCTGTTGTTTAGTTAAGAACTCACTCACTGGTTTATCTGAAACCAATGGAGGCTCTTGACCATTCACTAGCGCTTTCCATGGTGTTTCTGTCTCATTGGCATAGAAACGACCCGCTAAGTACAGGGCATTGCTCTCTTGAGTCGAGAAATACTTCTGCGAAGTCAGATTGTTAGACAGCGTTTGCAATTTTTGGTCACGAGATTTTGGCATTAAGTTATATTCATTCAGTAATGCCACGATCATCGCATCATCACGGATAGCTGAGCCGTAATCACCAATACTGCTGTAACGTGCACTTTGTTTCTTCATACCATCAATAATGGCACTTTCACCACGCGCTTTATCACCCATCAGGTTTAATGCAACCCCCAGTTGAACTAACGCTAAACCGCTGGTCGCATTGTTAGCTTGACCATAGATTTGACGCAGTGCCCCTAATGGTGCTTTTTGCTGAGTTGCTAGCACTAAGCCCGCATAGGCTTGGATCGCAAAACGGGATGCGTCTGGCTGATCCGTGTACGGATAACTCACTTGACTACCATCTTGCAGGTAACTTAACAGGCGTGCGTTAGCGTTATTCAATGCACTTTGCGGTACGGAGAAACCACGTTGGTTCGCTTTGTTTAAGAAATCCGTCGCATACGCAGTTAACCAATACTCTTCACGCCCCATTTTATCCCATAGAGAGAAGCTACCGTCATCACGCTGCATGCTCAGTAAGTGCGGGATGCCTAACTCAATCGCTTTATGGCGATCTGCGTCAGTTTGTGAATTAATACCCAGTTTTTGCAGTTCAGCTTGTGTCGAGAACAGTGATGGATACAGCCCGCTCACTGTTTGTTCTAAACAGCCGTATGGATACGCAAACAGCTCACGAATATAGCGTGCAATTTGCAGCGGCGGACGGCTCGTTAACAGCACTTGCCCTTCCAGCGTATCTTGCTGTAAATAAGCAAAATCGTTGGTTGGTAATGACCAAATTTCACCCGGTTCGATCGCGGTAGCAAATGCCACGGTTTCGGCTGGTTGTGCTGGACGCACGCCAACTTTCCAACTGTTTTTGTACTCTTTCTCCGCTTCCCCTTCGACTTTTACGCCGTTGATAGTCATGGAGACTTCGCCTTCACCAAAGCCATAATCAGCACTGACTGGCAATGTCACTGTGGTACGTTTGCCTTTGGTCAGTTCAATATCACGAGTTGGTGCACCGTCTAATTTCACCATGCCCGACGCTTTAAATGTGACGGTCACATTCTGCGTGTTGTCGGTCATATTGGTAAGATCTAACGCGAAGTAAGATTTATCGCCACCCGCCATAAATCGAGGCATCGACATTTGCGTCACTAATGGTGCCGCAACAACGACCTTACTGTCTGCATGACCAAAATCTTTTTGGTTCCATGCTTGTGCCATTAAACGCAATTCGCCATTAAAATCAGGAATTGCCAGCGTAATTTCGCCTTCGCCATTTTTGTCTAAGATGACAGGTTGCGCTTGTTCCGCAATGATTTGTACCTCTGTCAGAGGCTTCATGCCACCACGCTCCAGCGCTGCATCTTCACCATCACCACCAAAGCGCAGGTTGGCTAACTTACCTTGACCTTCAATTAAGTGACCATACACATCATATTGGTCAACGCTGTAGCGTTTACGCCCAAAGAAAGCATCGTATGGGTCTGGTGTTTTGAAATCGGTGATATTCAGGACGCCCGTATCCACCGCAGACAGCAACACGTTCACTTTTTCAGGCAGTGGCTTGCCATCTTGAGCAGTAGCTTTGATCTTCACTTTCAGATCTTCATTTGGACGCATTTTTGTCGGTGCGTTCAGCGCCAGTGAAATCTTACGATTTTCATCAGCTAGCGGCAGATGCAATACCCCAACAGCGCGTTTAACGGTCGCCTCTTTGGAGTCATCTCCTGGGCGAACAACCACCGCAGAGATATATAAATCATGGCGCGCCCACTCTTTATTCACCGGCACTTCCACATCTAACCCGCCCGCTGGAACATCAATTTCCTGCCACCATAATGGCGCGCTACTCGATTCAAGCAGAATGTAACCTTTACCTGCTTTTGGCGCTTCGATACGGACTTTGGCTTTTTCACCCGGTAAGTATGCTGGCTTGTTCAAGCTTAATTTCACTTGGTCAGGGCGAACAGAACCGCTGCCTCCGGTATTATCTTGCCAAGAGAAGCCTGCCCAGAATTGAATGCTGCTGACTAACTCATTTTCAGGGTTGGTAATTTCTAAACGGAATGAGCCCCAATCCACTGGGAATGAGATCTTCGCGGTGCCATCTTTGGCGATAGAAATATTTTCATTCGCCACCACGAGATCTTTCTGATCGTAGTTAGAAACCCAACCACCGCTTTCTGACCAGCTCCAGTAGTAATCGCGACGCTCATACACTAAACGCGCAGTCAGGTTTTCCGCTGCCAGTTTGTGCCCTGCCATATCTGACATGACAATTTCAAACTCAGCTAATGAATTTTCATCGACGTTATAACGCTTCGCGTAGCGGTCTGTACGGTAATCGTAGATCTCTTTTTTCTCAAAGAGAGGACGAATACCCACTAATTTTTTCGCTGGCCAAATCGCTTGCTCAGCACGGCGAGTCACAGGACGACCGCCTGCTTCTAATAAGCTAGCTTGCAGAACTGCTGTAATTGGAGAGCGCGTTGATTCCCAGTTGCTTTGCGGTAAGGAGATCACTGTTTCACCGCTACCATCTAAGGTTAAGTCAAACTCATCCAGCTTACGCGGTAAGCCTTCTTCATTCGTCGCACCGAATTCAAAGCCTGGCAATTTCGCAACCGCTTCACGATTAGCTTTCAGCAACACTTGACCTTGCAACTGATTATCCGCTGCTGGGGCGCCGTAGAGGTAACGACCTTTAATGTCAAAGTCAACGGGCTGCGAACTTAATACTGGCTTTTCACTACCTGTAATATCCAGCGCCATACGCTCTGGCATAAAATCTTCAACATTGAATTTGTAATAACGCAGTGGTGAACCATCACCTAAATCAAAACGCAGCGACCAACCACCCGTTTCAGCATTTTTCGGGATCTCTAGCTGATACTGATACAAACCATCTTGTTTTTCATCCCCTTGCCATACAAAGCTCTTGTAGACCTGACCATCCGTCTTTAAGACATCCACTTTGACTGGCTGAGATTTCACTGGCTGACCATCACCATCACGCAGTAAACCATTCACTAGCAGTAATTCGCCCGGACGATATAAATCACGAGGACCGAACACAAAGAACTGTTTTGCATAGCCTGAAGGACCTGAAATATCAAACTCAGACAGGTCTAATGCGGGTTGAGTCAAGTCAATCATACTGGTTTGCCCTTCGTGGGTTGCCAGTAATAATTTGCCGCCAGCCAGTTTGTCTAACTGAGCATGACCGTCACCATCAGTCGTGCCTTTGGTCACTAATTGACCTTTTTCATCCAAAATCCGCAGCTCGACGCCTTTAATCGCCGAACCTTTGGCTAATGATTGGGTGAAAATATCCACACGATCATGGTAGCTATGTAATGACACGCCGATATCACTAAGCGTAAAGACTGTCGCAGGGAATTGATAACTGTAGCTACCCGCTTTTTGCATGATCGCTAAATAAACGCCATCTTGTTGCAACTCTTTGATATCTTTTAATGGCAACAGAATGGATTGGCGGGTGTTTTTATCTGGGTTTAAATCGAAACGCCCGGTATAGGCTAATTCGACTTTGTCGAGGAATTCATCGGAATACCAATATTCATAGTTACTGCGGTATTGCCACATCGCGAGGAATTGCGGTAATTGTTTTTCATCGACACGGAAGAAATTTACGTCGATTTTATCCACGTTCAGCGCGATGACAGGCAAGCCTTGGGCAACTTTGCTTGGCAGTAAAGAGCCTTTACTTGCGAACCCAACGGTTGGAATAATTTGCGCCGTTTGGAATTTCTTCTCAAAGCTGTTGTTGATGGTACGTTCGTTGACCGCTTTCACTCCCGGATTAACCGAAAGGTTTAATTCTTTCGATGGCGGTAAATGGCGGAAGCGTAATTCCATCTGGTTATCAGATAACTCCCAATCTCCATCCAGCTTGCCTGATTTCACATCCACCAGATTCAAATATTGACCAAAGTTTTGATTTGGTTGTAAAGGCACCGAGAATGTCACGACCATGGCGCTTGCACCATCTAGCTGCAATTCCGAGGCATCCAAAATTTCCAGATCTTTCCCGGCATATTTCTTCGCTAACTCGTCATTGGAAAGCTTAGGCGCAGCCTGTTTTTGTTCTGCAACGGGCGCCGTTTTGGTACTCGTTTCTGCCGCTGAGGTTGAGACATTACCCTCTTTTTTCGTGGTATCGTCAGTATTATCGCAGCCCGCTAATGCCATAACGGACGCTAAGGCTAATGCTACATAACGCTTTTTCGTTTTTAGACCCGCCAATGAAGTCCAACTTGATTGTTGTTTCATTACCGCCCCATCCCTTATTAAGTTAATTTATTATGTTCATGAAGCCCAAGAAAATCCTTGAACTTAAATACGTTGCGATGATTGAGCTTAGTGTGTAATCCGCAATAATAAGTATGCGCATTAATTGAATACATAATTTAACAGAATGTAACACCAACACCTATCAGACAAAACGGAAAAAACAGCATGAAAAAATAAAGACGCGGAGAAGTCCGGTCTTTATTTTGAGTAAGGAGAGAATTAGGTATTTTTGATGGGAATACTGTCGCGCAAAAAGCTGCCTAAGCGGCGTTGATAAAATGGCGCAACGTGCTGGGTAATAAAGTGGCTTAACCCTTTTTCGTCTTCGTTAACGATGCAAAAATCAATGGATTCATCCTCATCAATATATTCGCATGCGGTTGCGCCAGCTTCTTGAATAATTTCATCGATATTTTCTGCGCCTGGAACAAATTCCAACGCTATCATCAAAATATCATCAAATTGTTCATCTTCTGCTTCTTGGACCGAAACAATAAACGCGCGTCGTACGACTTTATGTTGTTTAAAAAATTCACTGAGCGCCGCTGTCAATTCTTCAGGTTCTTGTTCGAGAACGCTTAATTTTAATGAAGAGCCTTCTGGCACCGTGAGTTCAGTAAACTGAACATCGGATTGCGAGTCTGTTGTTAGGTTTTGGGATTGTTGCGTCATTCAATATCCTCTACAACCAAAAATAATATCGTCTAAATTCAAAAACCATTCATGTTAAAGAAAAAATCGCAGGCTGCATTGACTGCACCACTGCGATTTCATTATAACGCGAATTATTTTGATTTTTTGAGAAGTAAGTTAGCTAATGTTCTCACACCAATACCGGTTGCCCCTTCAGCCCATAAGCTCACTGGCGATTTACGGTAAGTTGCTGAACAATCGATATGTACCCAGTTTTGACGATAATTTTCAACAAAGTGAGACAAGAAGGCTGCCGCAGTGCTTGCACCCGCAGTATGCGAAGGCGCTGCAATATTGTTCAGGTCAGCAAAACCAGAAGGCAGTTGTTGACGATGGAATTCAGCTAATGGTAAGCGCCAGAATAACTCGAACTCTTCATCTGATGCTGACATTAATTCTGCCACTAATTTGTCATCAAAGCTCAGTACCGAGTGGTAGTCATTACCCACAGCTGTTTTCGCAGCCCCAGTTAAGGTTGCCGCATCGATTAATAACGTTGGTTTCTCTTTGCTTGCATCAATTAAACCATCCGCTAAGACTAAACGCCCTTCAGCATCTGTGTTCATGATTTCAACAGATTTGCCATTACGATAACGGATAATATCCCCTAATTTAAAGGCATTGCCGCTAACCATGTTGTCTGCGATACACAGGAATAATTTTACGCGTTTGTTTAAACCACGCGTGATCGCCAGCGCTAAAGAACCCACTAATGTTGCTGCGCCGCCCATATCTGCTTTCATTGAGTTCATTGAAGCAGATGGCTTAATGCTATAACCCCCTGAATCGAAGGTAATGCCTTTACCGACTAAACAGGCGAATACAGGCGCTTTCTCATCTTTACCTGGGTTGTAATCCAATGCCAGCAATACTGGAGGACGGCTAGACCCACGACCCACAGTATGAATACCTGCATAACCTTGCTCTAATAGGTCATCGCCTTTGACAATGCGGTAGCTGATATCTTGAGCGCCTACTTTGCACAGTAAATCGATTGAACGTTGAGCCAGTTGCTCTGGACCTAATTCTTCTGCTGGCGCATTGATAATATCGCGAACCCAATCAATGGTATTGATGCGCTGTTCTAATTCTTTGCGATCCGCTTCTTGCAATGCTGGCCATTCGATAGTTCTCGCCCCTTTTGGTGCGCGGAAACCTTGCCAAAATGCCCAACTTTTTTCTAAGTCCCAACCTTCGCCTGTTAATGAAACATTGCGAATGCCTTGGCTATCTAACTTACGACCAGCACTTTGTACAGCACACAGCTTACCCGGATGCTTAAGGTGGATAGTCATGCCTTTATCGTTTGAACTTAATAGAGCGCCTTCACCCCAGCATGGTGCCGCAGCTTCGCATGTAATCATGACTGGCATAATTTGTTTGGTCATTATTCTTCTCACTTTATCCACTAAGTTGATTATTGCGGGATCTTGAATTTAGCTTATCACTTTCTGCTATCAATCTTTGCTAATTCGCCAACTACACCCTAAAAATGGCAACGTTATTGAGTTTAGTTTCTATCAGACTAATAGGTTCTTTTGAATCATTTTAATTTCTTATGCAGTCTGTTACAGACGAAAAAAAACCGGATGCAACCTATTCAGCGCTATCCGGTTTTTTATCCACGAAACTTATTCGTACTCGTCCAGCCAGACTAATAGAATAGCTTCGAGGATTTTTTCGTTAGATTTTTGCGGGTCATCCTCAAAATCTTCTAAGTCGCAGATCCATTGATGCATATCCGTGAAACGCACGGTTTTTGGGTCTGTATCCGGGTAAGCATCATAGAGCGCTTCACCGATTTCACGACTGTTTGTCCATTTTAGGCTCATATTCTTTCCAAATTATACAAAGTCAGTTTTTGGGATTATACCGCTCTAAATAGTTCGCGCTGTAGCTAGGCGGCAAAATAGTTAATCCCTAGGAGCATACACAAGTATGTGACTAGGGTTAACGAATGTAGCCAACAACGCTACAGTGCGAACTATGACGAGCCTAGGCGGTAAAGCAGATAATCCCTAGAAACATACACAAGTATGTGACTAGGGTTAACGAATGCAGCTAACAACGCTACAGTGCGAAATATGACGAGCATCAGTGCTCGCGAGCGTGGTTAATCGTATACTTCGGAATATCCACAACGAGGTCTTCATCCGCAACACGTGCTTGACAGCTTAAACGGCTTTCTGGCTCTAGGCCCCAGGCTTTGTCTAGCATGTCATCTTCGAGTTCGCTGCTTTCTTCGAGAGAGTCAAAGCCTTCACGAACGATGCAGTGACAGGTTGTACATGCACAGGATTTTTCGCAGGCATGGTCGATTTCAATTCCATTGCGCAGTGCTACGTCTAAAATAGATTCGCCCTCTTGCGCTTCGACTACAGCACCTTCCGGACATAACGTACTATGAGGTAAAAAAACGATTTTAGGCATAATTATATCTCATCCACAGAATGGCCTGACAGCGCCTGGCGAATAGATGCATCCATTCGGCGAGCGGCAAATTCTTGGGATTTCTTATCCAGTTGTTTAATTGCATTTTCAATAACAGTAGGGTCTGTACCTTCTACTGCTTGGATTAACTCATTGACCGCATTATCAATTTCTGACTCTTCGGTTGGAGTCAGTAAATGTGCATCTTGCTCTAATGCGCTCGTTAAACTTTCAAGCACTCTTGCCGCTTCAACTTTTTGCTCCGCTAGGCGGCGCGCATTTAAATCATCTTGCGCGTTAGTCATTGAATCTTTAATCATGGTTGAAATTTCGGTGTCAGTTAAACCGTAGGATGGCTTAACTTGAATCGATGCGGCAACACCCGTGGATTTTTCCATGGCACTCACACTGAGTAAACCATCTGCATCCACTTGGAATGTGACACGAATATGTGCGCCACCTGCCGCCATTGGCGGAATGTCACGCAGCGTAAAGCGCGCTAATGAACGGCAATCCGAAACCATTTCACGCTCACCTTGTACAACGTGAACGCTCATGGCGGTTTGTCCATCTTTAAATGTTGTGAACTCTTGCGCACGAGCGACAGGGATGGTGGTATTTCGTGGGATCACTTTTTCCACCAAACCGCCCATGGTTTCCAAACCTAATGATAGCGGGATAACATCCAATAGCAGCATGTCGCTGTCTGGCTTATTACCCACTAAAATATCTGCTTGAATTGCAGCGCCGATAGCCACGACTTTATCTGGGTCGATGGAGGTTAATGGTGTACGACCAAAAAACTCACCCACTTTTTCACGAACTAATGGTACGCGAGTCGAACCACCGACCATTACCACATTTAAGACGTCATCATTTTCTACGCCAGCATCTTTTAAGGCACGGCGACATGCCATTAATGTGCGTTTAATATGGGTTTCAATCAGCGATTCAAACGTTTCACGGCTCACTGTACCCTGCCAATTTGGCAAAGTGATTGTCGCGGAATCAGCGTCACTTAATGCGATTTTTGTTTCGGTGGCAATGTTCAATAATTGGCGCGTTAAATGGTGATCACCCTGAATGGAAAGCCCCGCTTGCTGTGCAATCCACTGCGCTAATACGTGGTCAAAATCATCGCCACCCAACGCCGTGTCACCACCTGTTGCCAACACTTCAAAGACACCGCGGCTCAGGCGTAAAATCGACACGTCAAATGTGCCGCCACCTAAATCATAAACGGCGATAACCCCTTCTTGACCGGAATCTAAGCCATAAGCAATCGCGGCGGCAGTAGGTTCATTCAATAAACGCAAAACATGCAAGCCCGCCAAACGAGCTGCATCTTTGGTGCCTTGACGCTGGGCATCGTCGAAGTAAGCTGGAACCGTGATCACCACGCCATCCATTTCACCGCCAAGAGTTTGCTCTGCGCGTTTTGCCAACGTTTTTAAAATGTCAGCAGAAACTTGAATAGGATCCACTTGCCCTGCTGCCGTTTGAATAAATGGTAAACCATTTTCGCTAGCAGTTAGCTGATAAGGTAAATCCGGGTAACGTTTTTGAATATCTGCTAATGAACGCCCCATCATGCGTTTCACCGAAATCACGGTGTTGACAGGATCTTGTTCGGATAACTGTTTCGCTTCCCAACCCACAATGCGGTTATCTGCTTGATAATTGACTACAGAAGGAAGCAAATAGCGCCCTTTTTCATCGGGCAATGCAGCAGCTTCACCACTACGAACAGTGGCAATCAGAGAGTGTGTTGTACCAAGATCGATCCCTGCAGCCAACTTGCGTTGGTGCGGCGCGGCAGTCATTCCTGGTTCGCTAATTTGCAATAAAGACATAATCGTTTTCTCTTAAAAGTCGTCTAGTAACCGTTCTTCGAGTTGCTCAGCTTGTTGCTGTAACTTATCGAGAAAACGCAATTTTCGGACGGTATCAGCGGCTTTTTCCCACTGCATCGCATCGAGTTCTGAAACCATCAAAGCGCTGCGCGTCTGCTGCATTTGTTTGACATTTTTCATAAAGGCAGACACCCGTTCAAGGGCTTGTGGGCTATTTTCGATGTTATCTAACTCTTCGCGTAATTCGAGTTGCTCCATCAGAAATGCGGTGTCATGCATGGTATGTTGTTCGTTATTTATATCAAAACCATGTAGTAACAGCATATATTCCGCACGTTTCAGCGGATGACGAAGGGATTGATATGCCGCATTGATAGTTGCAGCATGTTGTAGTGCTTGCATTTTTTCCTGTTCTGAACAGGTTGCAAAGCGATCGGGATGATATTGTCGCTGTAATTCTTGAAAGCGATGTGTGAGTTGCTCACTATCAATCGCGTAATTAGGGGTTAACCCAAAAAGAGTAAAGTAATCCATAAGTGCTCAGTTTCTCGAACCGGGTACCAATGTAGCTAAGCTTAGCTAAAGATCATGTGGTCATTAACGCCACGTTAGTTACATTGGTCAAAATCATGCTCATTTGAAGACATTATACGTGAAAACTTTCACCGCATCCGCATTCACTGTTAACGTTAGGGTTATTAAATTTAAACCCTTCGTTTAAGCCTTCTTTTACGAAATCCAGCTCAGTGCCGTCTAAATAAACCATGCTTTTGCCATCGACGATGACTTTAACACCTTTGTCTTCAAAAACGGTGTCTTCTTCATTAATTACATCAGCGAATTCAAGCACGTATGCCATTCCCGAGCAACCTGAAGTTCTTACACCCAAACGCAAGCCTTCACCTTTACCACGATTATTCAAAAAAGATTGAATTCGTTGCGCTGCACTTTCAGTAAGAGAAATCGACATTGCAAACCTCACTTTAGAAACAAACAAGGCAGATGCTAGAAATTATTAGCATCCGCCTTCAAATCATCGGTACAACTCATTATATTTAAAGTTGCATAATAAATACATCTTTAATTAATTTGAGTTTAACTATCAGTCGTGGGCTGTCTATTTTTGTTGTTTATATGCTCTAAGGTACAGCCCTTACTAACTGATATTTATCTATTATTTGCCTTGGCGTTTGCTTTTGTAATCAGCAATAGCAGCTTTAATTGCATCTTCAGCCAGAATTGAGCAGTGAATTTTCACTGGCGGTAATTCTAACTCTTCTGCGATCGCTGTATTTTTGATTGACTCAGCTTCGTCTAAGCTTTTGCCTTTCATCCACTCAGTTACCAGTGAACTTGATGCAATTGCAGAGCCGCAACCATAGGTTTTAAAGCGTGCATCTTCGATGATACCGTCATCATTTACTTTGATTTGTAACTTCATAACGTCACCACAAGCAGGTGCACCTACCATACCGCTACCCACGCTTGGATCATTGTTATCAAATGAACCGACGTTACGTGGATTTTCATAATGATCGATAACTTTTTCGCTGTAAGCCATTTTTAAACTCCTGAAACTGTCTGATTAATGGTGAGACCATTCGATGCTGTTGAGATCTACGCCTGCTTTAAACATATCCCATAAAGGAGACAGCTCACGTAAGTGACCGATCGCACCATGAATTTGTTTAATTGCATAGTCAATTTCTTCTTCAGTCGTAAAGCGACCGAAAGAGAAGCGAATTGAGCTATGAGCCAGTTCGTCATTCATACCTAAAGCACGCAGCACGTATGAAGGTTCTAAGCTTGCAGAAGTACATGCTGAACCAGAGGAAACTGCTAAATCTTTCAGCGACATCATTAATGACTCACCTTCAACATAGTTGAAGCTGACGTTCAGAATGTGCGGCGCACCATTTTCTAAGTCACCGTTCAGGTACACTTCTTCGATATCTTTAATACCGTTCCATAAACGTAAGCGTAAACCACGCAGACGTTCAGATTCTTGAGCCATTTCTTCTTTAGCGATACGGTAAGCTTCGCCCATGCCCACGATTTGGTGAACAGGTAAAGTCCCTGAACGCATACCACGTTCATGACCACCACCGTGCTGCTGTGCTTCCAAACGAATGCGTGGTTTACGACGAACATACAGTGCGCCAATACCCATTGGTCCGTACAGTTTGTGTGCAGAGAATGACATCAGGTCAACTTTTAACGTTGACAGGTCGATAGGTAATTTACCAACACTTTGAGTGGCATCAACGTGGAATACGATACCACGGCTACGGCATAATTCGCCGATTGTAGCGATGTCCTGAACAATACCGATTTCGTTATTCACGTGCATGATTGACACTAAAATGGTGTCTTCGCGCATTGCCGCTTCTAACTCTTTCAGGTCAATTAAACCGTTGCTTTGAGGTGCTAAGTAAGTCACTTCAAAACCTTCACGCTCTAATTGACGGCATGTATCCAGAACTGCTTTATGTTCTGTCTTACAAGTAATGACGTGCTTGCCTTTTTTCTGATAGAACTGGGCAGCGCCTTTGATAGCTAAGTTATCAGATTCTGTTGCACCTGATGTGAAGACGATTTCACGAGGATCAGCATTCACTAATTCAGCGATTTGATTACGAGCAATATCTACCGCCTCTTCAGCTTGCCAGCCGAAACGGTGTGAACGAGATGCTGGGTTACCAAAATTCCCATCCATTGTTAGACATTGCATCATTTTTTCAGCAACGCACGGATCGACAGGCGTAGTTGCTGAATAATCTAGATAAATCGGTAATTTCATTGCTCACATACTCCAAAGGACAAGACAACTTTGCCTTTAATTTTTTAATGATCCCAATGGTGCAAGCCGCTATAGGTTGGGCTTTTTCACCATTTGGTGATCGACTGCAATTTATAATCTATTTTATATTAGGCACGAACATTGATAATGGATTCTGGCGTAATGCCGTTCGGCATTGTTTTACGCTTTTCATTATCTTGCCTATCAGCAACATCCAGAACTTCTTGATTCTTAACCAGCTCATCTAGGCTGATGCTGCTGAGAAAACTGGTGATTCTATCACTTAGGTCACGCCATAATGCGTGAGTTAAGCAGCGGTCGCCATTTTGACAACCTTCTTTATTACCCTGACAACGGGTTGCATCTACGGATTCATCAACCGCAGCAATTACTTCAGCAACAAAGATTTGGTCAGCATCACGCCCAAGCAGATAACCGCCACCAGGACCGCGAACACTAGAAACTAAATCGTTTTTACGTAAACGAGAGAAGAGTTGCTCAAGATAAGAGAGGGAAATTCCCTGACGTTCAGAAATGTCAGCTAAAGGTACTGGACCTGTCTGAGAGTGTAACGCGACATCTAGCATCGCAGTTACTGCGTAACGCCCTTTGGAAGTGAGTCTCATAACATAAATACTCCGTGGTAAAATATGCAGCAATTGTGACATACCCGAGTAATTTGGTCAACTATTTACCTGACTAATTTACTCAAGTATTATGCTCACTTTACCACGGCATTAACCTCATTTTTTCGCCCATTTTTCCATTGATGTCAAAATGCCGCGAAGAATGTGCAACTCTTGGGTTTCAACATGGGCACGGGTAAATAAACGTCGCAGTTTATTCATAATTAACCCTGGATGCGCCTTGCGAATAAAGCCCGATTCATTCAATACGCTTTCAAGATGAACATAGAAACGTTCTAAATCTTCAGCCGGTGGGTATTCTACCTCATCATCGGTCGATGTTTGCGTATTTTTTTCAGCAATTGCCAAATACGCCATGCGGATCTCGTAGCTAACTAATTGAACCGCCATTGCCAAATTCAACGAACCATATTCTGGATTGGTCGGAATATACAAATGGTAATTACATTTTTGCAATTCTTCGTTGGTTAAACCGACGCGCTCACGACCAAAAACAATCGCGACGGGTGACTCTTTTGATTGTTCAACAGATTTCACGCCACATTCACGAGGCTCGACCATTGGCCAAGAAAGTGTACGAGAACGTGCGCTGGTACCAATGACTAATTTGCACCCTTCTAATGCTTCATCGAGAGATTTTACGATTTTTGCATTACCAATGACATCACTTGCTCCCGCGGATAACGCAATAGCATGGGAATCAGGTTCGACGAGTGGATTAACTAAATAGAGATTTGAAAGCCCCATAGTTTTCATTGCTCGAGCGGTTGAGCCCATATTGCCAGTGTGTGAGGTTTCAACAAGAACGATACGAATATTTTCTAGCATGGTTTATACGTTGTCATGAAAAATTAATCGCAAGAGTCTAACACAAAATTGCTTATTGTGACGAACATCTATATACTTTGCGTCTCTTGATTTTCGTTCTTTAACATCCCAGTGGAAAATACCCATGCATCCGATGCTTAACATCGCCATACGTGCTGCACGTAAGGCTGGTAATTACATAGCTAAAAACTATGAAGATCCTCAGAACGTAACAGTAACCCAAAAGGGTGCTAACGATTTCGTCACTAACGTTGACCGTGACGCTGAACAAATCATCGTTGATATTATTCGTAAATCTTACCCAGACCACACTATCATCACTGAAGAAAGTGGTGAGTTATTAGGTAAAGATGATGATATTCAATGGGTAATTGATCCACTGGATGGCACCACCAACTTCACAAAACGTTTCCCTCACTTCTCAGTTTCTATCGCTGTGCGCGTAAAAGGTCGTACAGAGGTTGCTGCTGTCTATGACCCAATGCGTAACGAATTATTTACTGCAGTACGTGGACAAGGCGCTCAAATGAACGGCTACCGTTTACGTATGGCTGAGAAGCGCGACCTTGAAGGCGCAGTTGTCGCAACAGGCTTCCCATTCAAACATAAGCAACACGCTTCTATCTACATGAACATCATGGGCAAAATGTTTGACCAATGTGCAGATTTCCGTCGCACAGGTTCAGCAGCTCTGGATTTATGTTACGTGGCGGCAGGCCGTGTAGATGCATACTTTGAAATCGGTTTAAAACCATGGGATTTCTTAGGCGGTGAACTGATCATGCGTGAAGCTGGCGGGATCATGACTGACTTCGTAGGTGGTCATAACTATTTAGCATCGGGTAACTTAGTCGCAGGCAGCCCACGCGTTGTTCGCGATATTCTGGCTGCAATGAAAGATGAATTATCTGAAGCATTAAAACGTTAATTTAACCCTCGTTAAATTTGCTAAAAAGGGCGCTAGTGAAAACTAAGCGCCCTTTTTATTATTGCGTTACGACAACTTCAATCTAAGACTGAGCCGTCACTTTTGGTCGAATAAATAGCGCAGGCACAGCCAAGAGCGCCATCAAATAGAACACAACGCCATGTTGTTCAGGCATACGTTCATAAATATAACCGACCATAATCGTGATCACCGCAAGCCCTCCCCCAGTCGCTAATGCAGAATAAGCGCCTTGTAGCGGAATGATTTCATTTTCTTTACGCGCACTAATAAAGCGCATTGCCGCTAAGTGGCAAACGGTGAAGGTTCCGCTATGTAAGATTTGAACAATAATTAAAACTGGTAATGCGGTAAATGCCCCCATCATTCCCCAGCGGACAATCCCACAAACAGCGGATAATAAGAGTAAATTACGTGCGCTCCAACGTCGGAATAATCGATGGCTCAGCATAAAGACAATCACTTCTGCCACCACACCCAGTGACCATAAATTACCGATCACTAAATCGGAATAACCCGCTTCTTTCCAGAACAGTGAAGCAAATCCATAATACGCAGCATGAGCACCTTGCAATAACGTTACACAAATTAAAAACAACAGCACGTTTTTATCGGCAATCAGCTGTTTGAAGGAGACCTTATTTGCGCCATCTATTTTTGCCACACCTGCGGGCATAATTGCCGGTTTTAGCATCGCCCCCAGTAATAAAGCGGCGCAGCTTACCACCAACGCTACCATGATAGAGGTATGTCCCCACACGCCAGCGAAATAGCCCATCGACGATGAGCCAATAATAAAGGCGATGGAGCCCCAAACACGGATTTTGCCATAATCAAAAGTAAACTGTTTTTGCCATGTTCCTGCCAGTGAATCCCCTAATGGCACCATAGGCGCAAAAAAGAGGTTAAACCCTATCATGACAAACATCAGCCACGCCCAATGGGAGCCGAACGAAAATCCAATGGAGAAAATCAGGGAAAGCGCCGCCAGTAATCGTAATGCATTAATCAGCTTGGAAGGCTCTTTGACTTGGGGGGTGATAAACATAGCACCGAGAAAACGCGCCGCAAGCCCGATACCTAACAACAGCCCTATCATTTCTGCATCTATTCCCTCACCTTGTAGCCATACTGACCAAAATGGTAAGAAAATACTGTAGGCAAAAAAGTAGGTAAAATAATCAATCGCTAGCCAACGCGTTGATGGAATAACCATCACTCCTCCCTTATTTTCATATCCCCCTCTCGATGAAGGGGTTTACAACTGACAACAAAAAAACCCGCTTTTACAAAGTGTAGAAGCGGGTTTATCGTGCTAATTCAGCTTACTTTATGGGCATATCGCCATTATGCATAAACTGGGTATTTTTTGCAGATAGCTAATACTTTCTGTTTAACAGCTTCAATGGTCGCTTCGTCATTGAGGTTATCCAGAATATCACACATCCAGCCCGCTAGCTCGCGTGCATCTGCTTCATTGAAGCCACGACGTGTAATTGCAGGAGAACCGATACGTACACCAGAAGTCACAAATGGGCTCTTCGGATCATTAGGTACGCTGTTTTTGTTTACAGTAATATTTGCGCGACCCAGTGCAGCGTCAGCGTCTTTACCTGTGATATCTTTGTCAACTAAGTCAACCAAGAACAGGTGGTTTTCAGTACCGCCAGATACCACTTTAAAGCCACGTTTTTGGAAAACTTCCACCATTGCTTTCGCATTTTTAGCGACTTGCTGCTGGTAAGTTTTGAACGCAGGTTCCATCGCTTCTTTCAGTGCTACCGCTTTACCTGCGATAACGTGCATCAGAGGACCGCCTTGCGAACCTGGGAATACCGCAGAGTTCAAACGCTTGTACAGGTCTTCGTCGCCGCCTTTAGCTAAAATCAGACCACCACGTGGACCCGCTAATGTTTTATGCGTAGTTGTAGTAACTACGTGAGCATGTGGAACTGGGTTAGGATAAACACCCGCTGCTACTAGACCCGCAACGTGAGCCATATCAACGAACAGGTAAGCACCGATGCTGTCTGCGATTTCACGCATTTTAGCCCAATCAACCACACCAGAATATGCGGAGAAGCCGCCGATGATCATTTTAGGTTGATGTTTTTTCGCTTGAGCCGCGATATCGTCGTAATCGATTTTACCGCTTTCATCGATACCGTAAGGAACGATGTTATACAGTTTACCGGAGAAGTTTACTGGGGAACCGTGAGTTAAGTGACCGCCGTGTGCAAGGTTCATACCTAATACTGTGTCACCTGGTTGCAGCAGCGCCATATAGACGGCAGCGTTAGCTTGTGAACCTGAGTGTGGCTGTACGTTTGCGTAGTCAGCACCAAATAACTCTTTTGCGCGGTCGATAGCTAATTGTTCAACCACATCAACGAATTCACAACCACCATAATAACGTTTAGTTGGATAACCTTCCGCATACTTATTGGTCAGCTGAGAGCCTTGAGCCTGCATAACTCGTGGGCTGGTATAGTTTTCAGAAGCAATTAATTCAATGTGTTCTTCTTGACGTTGTACTTCTTTTTCCATTGCTTCCCACAGTTGTGGGTCGTAATCTGCAATATTCATTTCACGCTTTAACATTCGCTTCTCCTGCCTCAGCAATTCAATAAGGTAACAATCAATTCAACTTAATGACTGACAGTGTAAACTCTTTTTCGTCGTTGAGATAGCCCCTAAGAAAAAATATACGCAAACGATTGCATTAATTTTTTTGCTTTCAGATACCTTTAAACAACACAAAATATAATAGCGCACATTTCAATAATACCGAGACGAATATCTAACTTTGCTAGCTACTTCTAATTTTGCGGTGAATTCCCCCACTTTTTGATGCGTTAATTATTTACATTTCCCGCTAAATACTATAAGTTGCATACAAAATACATGTTTATAAATTTATAATATTATGAAAATAATTCAGGAGTACCTGTATGCTTGATCAACAAACTATCGCCACAATTAAATCCACCATCCCTGCCATCGCAGCAACTGGCCCTAAATTAACCGCTCACTTTTATGACAGAATGTTCAAACAACATCCTGAGCTAAAAGATATTTTCAATATGAGAAATCAAACGAATGGCGATCAGCGTGAAGCCCTATTCAACGCTATTTGTGCCTATGCTATCCATATTGAAACCCCTGAAGCATTAATTGGTGCAGTGGAGAAAATTGCGCAAAAACACGCCAGCTTAAATATCAAACCAGAACATTATCCAATTGTCGGGGAAAACCTGCTTGCTGCGATTGATGAGCTACTGAGCCCGGGTCAGGAAGTATTGGACGCATGGGGAAGAGCTTATGGCGTACTGGCGGATATTTTCATTAACCGTGAAAGCGCGATTTACCATGAAAATGCGGAAAAATCTGGCGGATGGGAAGGTTTACGTGAATTTAAAGTCACTAAAAAACAGCCTCAAAGTGCCGTTATCACCAGTTTTGAACTCACTCCAATAGATGGTAAAGCGGTGGCGGATTATCGTCCAGGGCAATATATTACTGTGTATCTGAATGAAAATAGTTTTGAAAATCAAGAGATTCGCCAGTATTCACTCACTACTGCGCCAAATGGGAAAACCTACCGTATTGCGGTGAAACGTGAAGAGCAAGGCATCGTTTCAGGCTTCTTACATCAAAATCTCAATGAGGGTGATATTGTTCGTTTAGCGCCACCTTGCGGTGACTTTTACCTTGATGTAGAACCGAAAACGCCAGTGACTTTAATCTCTGCTGGCGTCGGTTTAACACCAATGCTCAGCATGCTTAACCACCTCACTATGCACCAACATCAAGCACCTGTGAATTGGTTGCACGCCGCTGAAAATGGGGATGTACACGCTTTTAATCAAGAAGTTAGCCAGTTGATGTCACAGCATACCCAAGGTCATTCAGCGGTCTGGTTTAATCAACCAGCACCACAAGATCAACAGGGTAAAGATTACCAATACCGTGGATTACTGGATTTAACGCAAGTCAAAGAGAAAGTGCTTCAGCCAAATATGCAATTCTATTTCTGTGGACCAGTTGGCTTTATGCAGCATGTTGGAAAACAGCTAATTGAAATGGGTGTCACTGCCGATAATATTCATTATGAGTGTTTTGGTCCTCATAAAGTATTACCATTAAATTAATCGCAGTTATTCATTATAGTGAATTGTTTTTAAAGATTTAGTTTATATAAATTTTTAATTTTTGCGGTAACGGATTCGCATATAAATATATTATCATCCCATGTAAGATATATTTATCCCGTTACCGCATTTTTCATTCTAGTTAACTTGCTAGCCCAAAAACTAACCGCCAACTAGAACAAAATTAAATCGCTTCTTCGTCCTGCTCACCTGTACGAATACGAATGACGCGAGCAACATCATACACAAAGATTTTTCCATCACCGATTTTGCCGGTTTGCGCCGTTTGCATAATGGTTTCTACACAGCTTTCTACAATATCGTCCGGCACAACGATTTCAATTTTTACCTTTGGTAAAAAATCCACCATATATTCTGCACCGCGATACAGTTCAGTGTGACCTTTTTGGCGACCAAAACCTTTAACTTCAGTCACCGTCATACCGGTGATCCCCACTTCGGCTAACGCTTCGCGCACATCATCAAGTTTGAATGGCTTTATAATTGCATCAATTTTTTTCATTTTCAGTTCCTGTTATGACCAGTTTTTGCGGCCAAAACCTGAGGTAATCGGATAACGACGATCTTTACCGAAATTACGCATTGTGATCCGCGGTCCAACAGGAGCCTGACGGCGTTTATATTCGTTAATATCGACAAGACGCACAACTTTGCGAACAATTTCTCTATCAAATCCGAGCTTGATAAGGTCAGCCACAGATAAATCTTTTTCTACATAACCGTCTAAGATGGCATCTAACACATCGTATGGCGGTAAACTATCTTGGTCTAATTGCCCTGGAGCCAGCTCCGCTGAAGGTGGTCTATCAATCACGCGCTGCGGAATTGCTGGCGATATTGTATTACGATATTTAGCCAGTTCAAAGACCAGCGTTTTTGGCACATCTTTCAGGACATCAAAGCCCCCTGCCATATCGCCATACAACGTTGAATACCCAACTGCAGATTCACTTTTATTGCTAGTCGTCAGCACTAAACGGCGGCGCTTATTGGACATCGCCATTAAGATCACGGCGCGACAACGGGCTTGTAAATTCTCTTCCGTGGTATCCGGTTGAGTCCCTTCAAACATCGGCTGCAATTGTGCCATAAAGGCATCAAACATCGGTTCGATGGAAACGATATCAAACTCAACACCCAGTAATTCCGCCTGCTCTTTAGCATCATGAATGCTCATTTCAGAGGTGTAACGGAACGGCATCATGACCGCTTGAACGCGATCTTTACCGATAGCATCCGCCGCAATCGCCACAGTTAATCCTGAATCTATCCCGCCAGATAATCCTAAAATCGCGCCATTAAAGCCATTTTTGTTGATGTAATCGCGGGTTGCTAGAACTAATGCTTGATACACCTGCGCGATTTGAGACGCTTCAGGTTGCTTCGGCTGCTCAGTCACTAGTTTTACATCTTCAAATGTAACTGTTGCCACTTGCTCTGCAAATTCAGCCATTTGGTAGACTTGCTTGCCTTTATTTGCCAGCACTTTCGAGCCGCCATCAAACACGAGCTCGTCCTGTCCACCCACTTGGTTAAGATAAACAATCGGCAAACCGGTACGCTGAGCATGTTCCACCAGCAAGTCACTGCGAATGTGTTCTTTATTTAAATCATATGGTGAGGCATTGATGGTAAGCACCAATTCAGCCCCCGCCCCTTTCACCGCATCAATCGGCTCGTCATACCAAATATCTTCGCAAATCAGTAAACCGAGCTGATAACCTTTGAATTCCACCACGCAGGTTTTTTCCGCCGCAGTGAAATAACGAGGCTCATCAAAAACACCGTAATTAGGTAGTTCTTGCTTAAAGTAACGGGCTAATAGCTTGCCTTGGTAGAAAAATGATAATGCGTTATAAATTTCATTCTCTTCGTACCACGGATGACCCACGATAATCCCGCATTGGCCGCTAGCTTGTTGTAAACGTTTTAATTGTGTGGTGCATCGCTCTTCAAAATCGTGGCGGAAGAGTAAATCTTCAGGGGAGTACCCTGTTAGAGCCAACTCAGAAAACATGACGATATCAGTATGTTCAGCCTGTTCTTCAACAGTTTGCAACATACGATCGCAGTTGCCTTCGATGTCGCCAACCAGCCAGTTAAGTTGTGCCAGTGAGATATTAAGCTTACGGCTCATAACGTGTTTGTTCTCCCTTAATCCTTTAGGCTATAAAGGTTTTATTCTTTAAAATCATTCGCTTCTAAATCGTGACGCCCAAGTAATTTATAAAACTCGGTACGGTTGCGTCCCGCCATGCGCGCAGCTTGGGTCACGTTGCCTTTGGTCATCTGCAATAGCTTACGCAGATAATTTAATTCGAATTGGTTACGCGCCTCAACAAAAGTCGGTAGCGCCGTATTTTCTCCTTCCAGCGCTTGGCTAACGAGAGCTTCGCTGATCACTGGAGAGGTCGTCAATGCGACACACTGCTCAATCACGTTCACTAACTGGCGGACGTTTCCGGGCCAGCTTGCGGTCATCAAGCACTTCATCGCATCACTCGAAAAACTACGAACAAATGGTTTATGGCGGCTCGCAGCTTCACGTAATAAATGATTAGCTAATAATGGAATATCTTCCGCGCGTTCATTCAATGCAGGGATCCGCAGGTTCACTACATTCAAGCGATAATAGAGATCCTCACGGAACTCGTTTTTTTCCATCGCTTTCGGTAGGTTACGGTGGGTCGCAGAAATAATGCGGACATCAATATCTAAATCGCGGTTGCTACCTAGCGGGCGAACCTTACGTTCTTGCAAAACACGCAGTAATTTGACTTGCAGCGGCATTGGCATATCACCAATTTCGTCTAAAAAGAGCGTTCCACCGCTGGCAGCAAAAAATAGCCCTTCACGGCTACTGACTGCACCGGTAAACGCACCTTTAGCATGCCCAAACAGTTCAGACTCAAGTAATTGTTCAGGTAATGCGCCACAGTTAATTGCGATAAACGGTTTATGAGCACGTGGGCTCACTTTATGAATCGCTTGCGCTAATACTTCTTTACCCGTACCACTTTGCCCATTAATCAGCACGCTCACATCCGATTGTGCCACCATATGAGCCTGTTCAAGCAAACGGATCATTAGCGGGCTACGCGTGACAATGCCAGCGCTCCACTCTTCATCACTAATCGGTGTGGAAGATAATGCTAATGCTTCATCAATGGCTTTATAAAGCGCGTCTTTATCAACGGGTTTGGTTAAGAAACTAAATACCCCGCGCTGCGTTGCCGCAACCGCATCAGGAATCGAACCATGAGCAGTGAGAATAATCACCGGAAGATTAGGATGGGCTTTTTGCACTTCATCAAACAGCGCCATGCCATCCATTTCATCCATTCGTAAATCACTAATCACGAGATCGACTTTTTCTTTCTGGAGTAATTTTAGTGCTTCAGGTCCACTTTCCGCTGTAGAGACTTTAAAACCTTCACTACTCAAACGCATACCAAGCAGTTTTAGCAGGCTAGGGTCATCATCCACCAAAAGTAAGTTAGCTGACTTACGACCGGTCATTGTGCTTTATTCTCCGAGGAATTCTGTTCGGCTGAAGCTGGCCTCGTTTCTGTTGGCGCAGCAACAGCGGCTTCATCTTCTTTTTCAACTTCATTCGCATTTTTCTTGCGAGAAGAGAGCTGTCGCTCAATATCCGTTAAGTTTTCTAACTTGCGGGAAGTATTATTAAGCTCAAAACGCAACTTGGCATTATCTTCTTTTAGGCGGTCAAGCTTTGCATCCATCTCTTGCTGCATACGTTTATAACGTGCATTCGCATCTGCAAGGTTGATCGCTTGAACCTGCTGTTCGCGCCACAATTGCAATAATGGGCGAATTGGCGTTGGGAAGCTCAAACTATAGGTGTTGATGCTATCGAGCATTTGGCGACGTTCAGCGATTGTAGGCTCCGCTGAACCTAATAGAATGTTTTTAGTAAATGAAGTAGACCAATCATTCACTTCAATCTTTTTCGCTTCAGCACGCGCTTTGTCAGCATCCATTCTGTCCACACAGCCCATCATGCGTAACCAATAGAGGGCATTTTCCTGTGAGACAGGTTCTTGATTTTCCCAAATTGATTCGCAAGAAGCGTAACGGTAATCCGTAGTTTTCACTTCTGGGATAACAACTTTGGCTAGAGTTTCTAATGGTGATTGACCGTTCTTCGCCACACATCCTGTTAAAATGAGCGAGAATAGAATTATTCCCAAAGGAGTACCAACGCGGGAAGACTTAATACCTGCCCCACGGCGAATTGAGATTGTTTTTGTCTTCGACAGTACTGCATTACACAATACCACCAAGAAATCTGTAGACCTGTTTTGCATTATTATTCGTTCTCTGCGGTTAAAGGCAGTTCAATTCGGAAGCAAACATCCGCTGATTTATGTGGCACTAATGATAATTCACCACCCATCTGCTTAATACAATCTTGCGCGATGCTAAGCCCTAACCCACTTCCTTTGACGGCGCCTTTTCTTTGGAGGCTGCCTTGATAGAAAGGTTCAAAAATCATATTTTGCTCAGACTCAGGGATAGGCGTGCCCGTATTGGCAACCTCAATGAGTAATTTATTCCCTGTTCTGCGACTTGAGATCCAAATATTACCTGATTCGCCACCATAGTGCACCGCATTGGAGTAGATATTATCAATAACCCTTCCGAGTAAGGTCGGTTCTGCAAGGCAACTGTCCACTTTTAAGCGAATATCAGTGGTAATATCTTTCGCTCTTGCGGGTAAATTATGTGCATTAACAATATCTTCAATAAGCTTTTTCAAATCGACTTGCTGGGCAACGGGCGGCTCATCGACTAATTTCCGATTATAGTCAAGAAGCTGTTCAATAAGTTGCTGAAGATGCTTACTACTCTGATCAAGAATATCAACCACCTCTTTTTGCGAGCTAGTTAACGGGCCTGCAACCTCATCTGCCAATAATTCCGTTCCTTCTCGCATACTGGCTAATGGCGTTTTCAACTCATGGGAAATATGACGTAAAAACTCATGGCGCTGGGATTCTAACCAAGCCAACCGCTCACTTAACCATATAATTCGCTGAGCAATGATCCTCAGCTCTCTCGGGCCTTTAAAGCGATCAGTATCATTTTCCAGAGTCAGCCCCGTCCCTAAACGGTTAATCATACGCTCAATGATTTTAACCGGACCGATAATC
Organism: Providencia sp. wls1922; assembly: GCF_009706505.1. Taxonomy (NCBI): domain Bacteria; kingdom Pseudomonadati; phylum Pseudomonadota; class Gammaproteobacteria; order Enterobacterales; family Morganellaceae; genus Providencia; species Providencia sp. wls1922. The sequence goes on from NZ_WLUG01000051.1 coordinate 58,823, forward strand.
ATACGAGTAAATAAGGTCACCAACAGCGCGCTCAGCAAGAAGAGGATCAGTGTTTGCCAACCAAATAATTGTCCTTTATTGGCAATGGCTTTTTGAAGCTGTTCACCGCGGCTAAAAATCACCTCTCGAGTTTGCTGAACGACAGCCGTATTTTGCGCGGAGAATTGCTCTAACACTTTGGTCGTGGCTTCCATCGGCTCATTATTTTCACAACTAATCGCTTTTAGCTTTTGCAGCCCAGTAAAAAGCCCCAGCACTTCAGGAGTCTCTGGCAAAATAGTTTTTTGACGTTCCAGCATCTGTTCATAATCAGCAAACTGCTTTTGATACTGCGTCTGTAAGGCTTTGTCTTGCAATACACAATACTGGCGATAACTGCGCTCCATTTCCAGTGCGAGGCTACTCATCGCTTCACTGCGCCGAGCATCAAGCAGCGTAGTTTTATTGATATCTGCCGCTTGGTTGCTCAATTGTTCTAGACTTTGATAAGCCTGATAAGCCAGTACCAGTAATGGCAAAAGGACTAACCAAAAAGCCATGACCACTAGCTGCCGCAATGAGCGCGGAAAAAGGCGCAATTTACTCAACGCATTCATCTCTTACCTATTTATATGTAATTCAATGGTAGCAGAACTCCCGTTAATGCGAAAAGTGCTGTTTACATTGATGATAGATAAACCAATAGACAGATAGATAGCAATGAACATGCCAAGAAAGTGAGCTAAACGTGAATGATTTCAGATAAATAGATTAAATATAATACTATGATTGAATGGAAGGATTAATTCGATAGAAAGAATAAACTTGATAGAAAGGAATATTGATGCCCCAGAAATGGGAAGGCGGAGGGAAGAATTGCTTCTCACCTCCGCCAGCGATACTCGGCATTACGCTTGAATGTCGATTTTTTTCATATGACGATGTCTTTCATTAAAGATAATCATATAGGTGGTGCCTCACTCCACGTGTCGCCCTGTGTTTGATAAAGCTCGAAAGCGAATATCGATGATTTGGACGGTAGGCACCTTACTTTGGCATCATTCGGGTTTTATGTGGTATGTTCCCATTTGCTAGGTTTCCCCAAGCTTGGACCTACATAAGCAATTGAATGAGCAACTGATGGATATTATGCACAACCCGTGCCAACTTTTCAATGAGATTTTTATCTAACTGATTTTCATATGAATTTATTTTCTTACTTGTTCATATCATTTTTGAATTGTTATGAGTGATGAAAAATACCACTAACTCACCATGAATCTGTCTCCAATTTAAGACAGTGAATTCCATCATTTTTAAATCACTTGTTTATCAATAAGATAAATGTCTCCTTTTGGAGACACTAGCAAACCCTATTTGTCGCGAATAGTAGACACTCCAGAAAATTTACCTATCTTCTATTATTTATATTCTCTTTAAACCTATCTATTTAGCGTTGAATGGACGGTATATATCGATTTTTGAAGCCCAAATAAAATATTGCCATCCTATTTATTATCGCTATGATCCTGCGCGTTTCATTTCTGATGTACGTCAGAATTTTATGTTATTCCGCTAGCTTATCCATCCCTATATTGATATAAGACTGGCAAATGGTCTCCTACTTACTCTTGACACTATCGTTTCAAAACTACAATGATAAAAATAGCCCTTATTGATGACCATATTGTTGTTCGCTCCGGTTTTGCTCAATTACTAACGTTAGAACCTGACATTAGTATTGTGGGGCAATATGCGAGTGCGCAAGAAGCATGGCCACACCTAATTAGCCTCGATATTGACGTGGCAATTATGGATATTTCAATGCCAGATGAGAGCGGTTTACAACTGCTAACCCGTTTACGTAAAAAGAAGCCCGACTTTCGTACTATTATTTTAAGCATCTATGACACCCCTGCTTTCGTACAAAGTGCGCTCGATGCAGGCGCCAGCGCCTATCTCACCAAATGCTGCGGACCTGAAGAATTAGTCCAGGCGGTACGTTCTGTTTACCAAGGTGGATGCTACCTGTGTGCTGATGCAATGCGAGCCTTACGCCAAACGCCGCAGCAAAAACAAGGCGTTCAAGAGCTGACTAACCGTGAGCGCGAAGTCTTTGATTTACTGGTCGCAGGTCTCAGTGTGAAAGTCATTGCGGAACAATTAAACCTCAGCCATAAAACAGTGCATGTACATCGCGCGAATGTTCTCGGGAAATTGCAATGCGAAAACACCATTGATTTAGTGCACTACGCCTTAGAACACAACATCATTTCTCGATAAACAGGCTTTCTTTCCAGTAAGGTAACGTTCCTGCAAGGTAACGCGCTCACAAGGTAAATAGTAATGAACAAAGCGGCTCGTTTAGGATTACAGTCTCTATTCCTATTATTTACCTACTCACTGATTTGGGTGGGATTATGGATCATCGGCTTTTACCTTAGCCAAAATAGCTTCCAAGCCACCCTATTTCTACCACAAGCCTTACGCCTCACCTTGATGATCTTATTATGGCGACGCTACTGGCCAACTGTTTTACTCGCTGAAGGCCTGCTGACTTACTGGCTTGCGCAAGAACAATTACTCACTCAACCTATTTTGCTGTTATCCCCAATATTGAGCCTGCTGGTTGCGATGGTTATCCAAAATATTTGGTGGCGATATACACTTTATTGGCAACGACTTATTTTGTTATTGGCAGGCGTCGCCGCCAACAGCATACTCAATGCCTTGCTGTTTGGGCTGTTATCTCAATATTCCATTAGCCAATTATTCTTAACGACATTTACGGGCGGAATACTCCTCTCCCCCTTTGTTTATCTTATCTATGAATACTTACACGAACAGCACTATCATATGCTGCTCGACTACGGAACCACAGATAAGCAATTACGTACTTCATTGATTATTTGGTGTTTTCTCTTCTGCCTCGTCGGCTTAAGTGCCCAAATTTTCTTTGCCCCAGAAATTGAGCAACTGATTGTTTTATTAGTTTTTATTCCCAACATCTTCATGGCATACCGTTATGGCTGGCAAGGCGGCGTGTTATCCGCATTACTAGGAAGCTTAATCATCACCTTCGCAAGACAGTTCCAAGGTGCCTTTGATGATCTCCAAGAGCTACAGCTCTTTTTAAGCTCTCAAGCCCTGATTGGTATTGGATTAGGTATCGCTATCAGCCGCCAAAAGCAACTCTCAAGTAACTTACAACGCTACCGCCAGCGATTAGAAGAAGAGCTTCACGCCCGCCGAGACTTGATGCGCCAATTAGTGCACACCGAAGAAGATGTGAAGAAAGATATCGCCCGTGAACTTCATGATGAGATTGGACAAAATATTACCGCGATCCAAATCCAATCGATGCTGGTGAAGAAAACCGCGGCTAACGATTTAAGCTATAACGCCGCTAGCCAAATCAACGAATTGGCACTACAGATCCACCAAGCCACCCGCCATCTATTGCGCCAATTACGTCCGCCCGTGCTCGATGAAATGTCCCTCGAAAACGCACTCACCCATTTAATCGGTGAATTTGCTTTCAAGGAAAATAATATTCAATGTGACTTTCATTACGGATTAACTGAAACTCCAGCCAATGAAACGGTGTTATTCACCCTTTACCGTTTGGTTCAAGAGCTACTGAACAATATCAGTAAGCACGCCAAAGCCACAAAAATCCACATCTCGCTAAATCAACAAGGTGACTCGATACAGCTAATTGTTGATGATAATGGTGTGGGCATTCCTTTTAGCAAACGCACATCAGGCTTTGGTTTGCGTGGAATTGAGGAGCGAGTTAGAGCCTTAGGTGGCGACTGGACGCTAACAACCCAAAGTGGTACCAAAATAATTGTTAACTTGCCCACATTTTGAAATGAAATAGTGAAAAACTAGGAATAATTCTTAGCCTCCTAATACCTTATCTCATCCTTTTATTTAAAAACTTCATTACATTCTGCCAAACGGGAGAAACACAATCATGACGGGTACAAGCAAACTGGATCTGGATAACAATTACCGTTTCTGGCGTCGCCGCCTGATGTTTTCCATGATCATCGGTTATGCCGCTTTTTACCTTACCCGTAAAAGCTTTAATTTTGTGATGCCCGTTATGCAGGCAGAACTGTTTTTAGACAAAAGTGATATTGGTTGGATCGCCTCAGCATTTTACCTTGCGTATGGTCTATCCAAGTTTATATCCGGTATTTTTCATGACATTACAGGCTACCGTTGGTTTATGGGTGTTGGCCTCGTGATGACAGGGATCCTCAATATCATTTTTGCCTACTGTTTATCGTTCCCTGCACTGTTAATCGTTTGGACGTTAAACGGATTTTTCCAAGGCTGGGGTTGGCCGCCCTGTGCGCGTATTCTCACTCATTGGTACTCACGGAACGAGCGGGGCTTTTGGTGGGGACTGTGGAATATCTCCATCAATCTCGGGGGAATGGCGCTACCGCTGTTAACGGCGCTGTTGGCGACCCATTACAGTTGGCAAATAGCGCTGATCGTTCCGGGAATTATTGGGGTTATTTTAGGATTATGGCTATGTCGCCAGCTTCGGGGTACGCCCAAAGAAGAACATTTACCCACCGTGGGGCAGTGGCGACATGATGCATTAGAGTTACGCCAAGAGCAGCTTTCTCCCCCGCAATCCATGTGGGTGATTTTAAAACAAACTATTGTGTTTAACCCAATGATTTGGCTGCTCGGTTTCACCTACATTTTGGTTTATCTCATCCGTATTGGGATAAACGATTGGGGAAATTTATGGCTAACCGAAACACACGGAAGCAATTTATTAAGCGCTAATGCCACGTTAGCGCTGTTTGAATTAGGTGGCTTATTAGGTGCATTGTGCGCAGGTTGGGGTTCCGACCTCCTGTTTCGAGGACAACGCGCACCGATGATTTTGCTGTTTTCCTTAGGTCTATTCGTTTCTGTGAATGCCCTATGGTTAATTCCAATTCATCACTACGGGCTATTAGCTGCATGCTTCTTAGCCAACGGTTTCTTTGTATTTGGACCACAGATGTTAGTCGGTCTAGCTGCTACAGAATATTGTCATAAAAAGGCAGCTGGAACGGTAACGGGTTATCTTGGATTGTACGCTTATCTAGGGGCTGCAATCGCAGGATGGCCGCTCTCTCAAGTGATTGCCAATTATGGTTGGTCAGGGATGTTTACCTTACTCGCCAGTGCAGCTGCTTTGATGGGGCTACTACTGATGCCTCTTTTAATTGCCAATGTCAGTAAAAGAGAGCATTTAGCCGGTGCAGTTTCACCGACACATAATAATAGTTAATCCGAAAACGTGAATAAAGGACTGACAATGAAACTTAAGACTCTCTCTACACTTGTTGCAGCAGGTTTATCCCTTGCCGCTATTACGACCACTGCAAACGCAGCTGGCCGTTTAGTGGTTTACTGTAGTGCCACCAACGCGATGTGTGAAGCGGAAACGCAAGCATTCGCCAAGAAATACGACGTTAAAACCACGTTCGTTCGCAACGGTTCAGGCAGTACTTTAGCAAAAATCGAAGCTGAAAAACGTAACCCACAAGCAGACGTTTGGTATGGCGGAACCTTAGATCCACATTCACAAGCCGGTGAAATGGATCTGCTAGAGCCGTACAAATCCCCTAACCTGTCTCAAATCATGCCGCAATTCCAAGATCCAGCTAAACGCAAAGGTAACTACTCTTCTGCGGTTTATATCGGTATCTTAGGTTTTGGTGTGAATAAAGATCGTTTAAAAGAGAAAGGATTACCAATTCCTACTTGCTGGAAAGATCTGACTAAGCCTGAATATAAAGGCGAAATTCAAATCGCAGATCCACAAAGTTCAGGCACTGCTTACACTGCGTTGGCAACCTTTGACCAACTTTGGGGTAACGAGCAAGCTTTTGATTACCTCAAAAAAATGAACTCTAACATCTCCCAATACACCAAATCAGGTATTGCCCCAGCACGTAACGCGGCTCGCGGCGAATCTGCTATCGGTATCGGCTTCCTGCATGACTACTCTTTGGAAGTTGAAAATGGTGCACCATTGGAGTTAATCGCGCCATGTGAAGGGACAGGCTATGAAATCGGCGGGATCAGTATTCTGAAAAACGCACGTAACATGGACAACGCAAAACTATTCGTGGATTTCGTTCTGTCTAAAGAAGCCCAAGAGCTGAGCTGGAAACAAGGTCAGTCTTACCAAATCCTGACCAACACCACCGCAGAGTCTTCTCCACTGTCTCTGAAACTCAAAGACTTAAACTTAATCAACTACGATATGGATAAATACGGTGACGCTGAAGTCCGTAAGAATCTGATCAACAAGTGGGTTACTGAAGTTAAAATGAGTAAATAAGATGTTGGGTGCGGCGCCTGTCGCCGCACTTTACCTGATTGACTCACGTATGACTCGCGAACTTCGCGATTTAGTGTATTAGCTACTTACTATAAAAAATGATGCCAAATAAAAGAGTGTCTGCGCTACGCAGACGGCTCCAGTCTGGCTCACTCATTAGAACGATAATATTAATTAAGTTTAAAATTATTTTCGTTATAAATCATAAGATTAAACCAATGGTTAATTAACTCAATAATAATAAACTTAGGGGAAAAACAATGCCTCAGACCTTAACCCTAACAGCCTCGAAGAAAAAGGACAGTATCTTCCTTTGGATTCTGATAGCTTGGCTGGGCTTCGCTCTGCTACCCTCATGGAGCCTCGACTACGGCTTATTCGACTCAACGCAAGATGAGATCTTAGCTGCCTATGGCTGGAGCAGTGTCAATATTAGTTGGCTATGGTATTTATTGCCTTCTATTTTACTGTTAAGACCAATCACGCCAGCCGATCGTAATCAAAAAACCCGTCACTATCTTGATATCGCGGTTGCCGCCATCACGGCAATTCTCGTGATTATTACTGCTTATTTAGAGGGTAAGGGATTAGGCTATTCCGCCATCACCTTATTTATCGCCCTTGGTATGATAATGACCCACGCCTTGACTCGTTTAGAGTGGCTGGGTGGCGACCAATTTGTTATTGGCTCCCTTATCACCGTCGTCGCACTGATTACACTATTTATCATCTTTCCCAGTGTGGCAATTTTTATTCCAATGTTTACTGACGGGAACGGAGATTTTGCACCATTTGCATTTGTGGCTATTTTAACCCAGTCGCATATTGTTCAGGTCATCATCAACTCCATATTCCTCTCACTAGCAGTGGGTGTTGGGTGTACCTTCTTTGGTTTAATCCTGGCGATTTACACTACTCGAATTGCTAAGCGCTCCGCTATTATTGGTCGCGTATTCTCGATTTTACCGATTGTGACCCCGCCGTTTGTTGTCGGTTTAGGCGTCACCTTAATGATGGGTCGCTCAGGCTATATTACTGAGTTTTTAGCTACCTATATGGAGCTAGAAAATACTAACTGGTTATACGGCTTTACCGGTATTTGGTTAGCACAAGTTCTCGCGTTCACCCCGATGTCCTTTATGATCCTTGATGGTGCGATTAAAACTATCCATCCATCACTGGAAGAAGCGTCATACACCTTGCGCGCTAACCGCTACCAGACATTCTTCAACGTGTTTATGCCACTGTTGAAACCGGCACTGGCGAACGCCTTTTTAATCGTGATTGTACAATCCCTTGCCGACTTCAGTAACCCATTAGTATTAGGGGGTAACTTCGACGTTCTGGCGACACAAATCTATTTCTATATCACCGGTTCCCAGCTTGATTACCAAGCGGCCAGTACGTTAGGCGCTTCCTTACTTGTCTTCTCATTGCTGGTTTTCTGTGTGCAATACATGTGGATTGGTAAACGTTCCTACGTCACCGTTTCCGGTAAGTCATACCGTGGCGATGTTCAACCGCTGCCAGTTTCTCTTGTTGCAACGGTGACAACAATTCTCGGTATTTGGGTCGCGTTTAACGTCTTACTGTACGGCAGCATCTTCTACGGAAGCTTCACGGTGAACTGGGGTGTGGACTACACCTTAACACTGGACAACTTTATCAAACTGTTTGGTCAAGGTTTTGATGATGGTGCATGGCCGTCACTGTTAGACACCCTGTTATATGCGGGTATCGCTGCGCCAATCACCGCGATTTTAGGTCTGCTTATCGCGTATATAGTGGTTCGCCAAGATTTCCGTGGAAAGAAAACCATCGAATTTTCCACCATGTTGTGCTTTGCCGTACCGGGTACTGTGGCTGGGGTTTCTTACATCCTCGCCTTTAACGATACACCGTTCTATTTAACGGGTACTGCAGCGATTGTGATTATCTCCATGACCATGCGTAACGTACCAGTCGGTATTCGTGCGGGTATCGCAGGATTGGGGCAAATTGACAAATCGTTAGATGAGGCTTCCCTCAGCTTACGTGCAGGTTCAATGCGGACAATTTTCCATATCCTGCTGCCATTATTACGCCCTGCGATTTTATCTGCGCTGATCTACAGCTTTGTCCGTGCGATCACCACCGTAAGCGCCATTGTATTCTTGGTAACACCAGACACCCGCGTTGCGACAGCGTATATCTTGAACCGTGTTGAAGATGGTGAATACGGTGTGGCGATTGCTTACGGTTCTATTCTGATCGTGGTCATGCTCGCGATTATCTTCTTATTTGACTATTTAATTGGCGAAGCCCGTGTTTCACGTTCCAAAGCCAAAAATGCACAGTAATCATGGAGTCACTGACATGACACAGAAAAGTTTCGTTGAATTAAAAAATATAACTAAGCGCTTTGGCGACAATACGGTCATTGACGATTTAAGCCTTTCCATCCCACAAGGGAGTATGGTCACCCTATTAGGGCCATCTGGCTGCGGTAAAACCACCGTACTGCGCTTAGTCGCTGGTTTAGAAAAGCCTACTGAAGGGCGTATGTTTATCGATGGCGAAGATGTCACCGACCGCTCTATTCAACAGCGCGATATTTGTATGGTATTCCAATCCTATGCCCTCTTCCCGCATATGTCGTTAGGGGATAACGTGGGATATGGATTGAAAATGCTTGGCTTGCCAAAGGCTGAAATAAAAAAACGTGTAGAAGAAGCGCTGGAACTGGTGGACTTAGCGGGCTTTGCAGACCGTTTCGTTGACCAAATTTCCGGTGGACAGCAGCAGCGTGTTGCACTAGCACGTGCCTTGATTTTAAAACCCAAGGTACTGTTATTTGATGAGCCATTAAGTAACTTGGATGCTAACTTACGCCGTAGCATGCGTGAAAAAATCCGTGAACTGCAACAGCAATTTAATATTACCTCACTGTACGTGACCCACGACCAGAGTGAAGCTTTTGCGGTTTCGGATATGGTTCTGGTAATGAACAAAGGTAAAATCATGCAGTTAGGTTCACCTCAAGAACTGTACCGCCAACCTGCTTCCAAGTTTATGGCGAGCTTTATGGGTGATGCGAACATTTTCCCTGCTACACTCAGCAGCGATTCCGTGGATATCTTTAATTACCGTTTACCGCGCCCTGCGCTGTTTTCAACAGATAAAACTCAAGTCACTGTCGGTGTTCGCCCTGAAGCCATCACATTAAGTAAACAAGGCGAAGATAGCCAACGCTGTACCATCACTCATGTGGCTTATATGGGACCGCAATATGAGGTCACGGTAGATTGGCACGACCAATCAATGCTATTACAGATCAATGCGACTCAATTGCAACCGTCTGTGGGTGAAGATCTTTACCTGCAAATCCACCCATACGGGATGTTTATTTTAGAATAATATTCTCTGTTTTAGATGCATCTTAACCGCCCTATTGGGCGGTTTTTTTATGGATAACAGATAAAAAAACACCCTATAAATCAGGAGATCTATAGGGTGTTTAGTTTTTAGCGCTAAATTAAAACAGACGTTTTAATCTCAGCCTAATTGCTTACGTGCATTACGGAAAATGCGCATCCATGGGCTATCTTCACCCCAGTTTTCTGGGTGCCAAGAGTTGCTTACCGTACGGAAGACACGCTCAGGGTGCGGCATCATAATCGTCGCGCGACCATCCGTTGATGTCACTGCCGTAATCCCATTCACAGAACCATTCGGGTTCGCTGGGTATTGCTCAGTCACTTGACCGTAATTGTTCACAAAACGCATTGCCACCAGCGCGTTATTTTCTAACTGCGTTAAATGAGTTGGCGCACGAGTTTCTACTTGGCCTTCACCGTGAGAAACCGCAATCGGCATACGTGATCCCGCCATATCTTGCAGCAGTAATGATGGGCTATTTGCAATTTCAACTAAGCTGAAGCGTGCTTCAAAACGCTCTGAACGGTTACGTACAAAACGTGGCCAATATTCAGCGCCAGGGATCAGATCATGCAAGTTAGACATCATCTGGCAACCATTACATACACCTAATGATAAGGTGTCTGGACGATTGAAGAAGGTAGCAAATTCATCACGAACACGGTTATTGAACAGAATGGACTTCGCCCAACCTTCACCAGCGCCTAATACGTCACCGTATGAGAAACCACCGCATGCCACTAGTGCTTGGAACTGCTCCAGAGACAAGTTGCCCGCCAGTAAATCACTCATGTGGACGTCGATAGCATCAAAGCCTGCACGATCCCATGCCGCTGCCATTTCAACGTGGGAGTTAACCCCTTGCTCGCGCAGCACTGCCACTTTAGGACGAACACCCGATGCGATATACGGAGCAGCAATATCCTCTGCGATATCGTAAGTCAGCTTCACATTCAGACCTGGGTCTTGATTGTCTTTCTTCGCGTCATGCTCTTGATCTGCGCACTCTTCGTTATCACGTAAGCGCTGCATCTGCCATGTAGTTTCAGCCCAGCACTCACGTAGAGCACTACGAGAACCATTGTAAACGACAGTATCACGGCTATTAATAATCACCGCATCGTCATGAGTTGCAGAACCAAGATAGTGAACACAGCCTGCCAAGCCAGCATCGGCAAAACACTGCTCTACATATTGGCGATCGGCGCCTTGGATTTGGATCACTGCGCCCAGCTCTTCATTAAACAGTGCCGCTAAGGTGTCTTCATCAAATGAACTGATATCCACGTTAATACCGCAATGACCCGCAAATGCCATTTCCACTAACGTGACAAACAGCCCGCCATCAGAACGGTCATGGTAAGCCAGTAGTTTTTGCTCAGATAACAGTTTTTGGATGGTATTAAAGAAGCCTAACAACAGCGCTGGGTCACGAACATCTGGCGCTTTATTACCTAATTGACGGTAAACTTGTGCCAATGCAGAGCCACCAAGCGCATTGTGACCTTGACCAAGGTCGATTAATAACAAGCCGTTATCTACCGTGGTTTTCAGCTCTGGCGTCACCGTTAGACGAACATCTTCAACGCGACCAAATGCACTAATAATCAATGATAATGGTGACGTCATTTCACGTTCTTCACCATTTTGCTGCCAGCGAGTCTTCATTGACATTGAGTCTTTGCCCACTGGAATGGTCAGGCCTAATGCTGGGCATAGTTCTTCACCGACTGCTTTAACTGCTTCGTACAGACCTGCGTCTTCCCCTGGGTGACCCGCCGCAGACATCCAGTTAGCAGATAGCTTCACGCGCTTAAGGTCTTGTACATAAGAGCATGCTAAGTTGGTTAGTGCTTCACCCACTGCCATACACGCAGAAGCGGCAAAATCCAATAATGCCACAGGCGTTCTTTCGCCAATAGACATTGATTCACCATAATAGCTATCCAAACTTGCGGTTGTCACCGCGCAGTCAGCGACTGGGATTTGCCATGGACCAACCATTTGGTCACGAGCAACCATTCCCGTCACAGTGCGGTCACCAATAGTGATTAAGAAGGTTTTTTCTGCCACAGCCGGTAAATGCAGAACACGCTTAACAGCTTCAGTTAAATCGATGGCGGTTCTATCCAGCGATTCAGGCTCGGCTTTCAGTGTTGTCACATCACGCAACATTTTCGGCGTTTTGCCCAACAATACATCCAGTGGCATGTCAATTGGTTGGTTATCAAAATGCTCATCATTAAGGGTTAAATGATGCTCTTCCGTTGCTTCACCGATCACAGCAAACGGCGCGCGTTCACGCTCACAAATTTCAGTGAATAATGCCAGTTGTTCTGGAGCAACCGCCATCACATAGCGCTCTTGGGATTCGTTACACCACACTTCCAGTGGGCTCATTCCTGGTTCATCATTAAGAATTTTACGCAGTTCAAAACGACCACCACGACCGCCATCGCTCACCAGTTCAGGCATTGCGTTAGATAATCCCCCCGCACCAACATCATGGATAAACAGAATTGGGTTTTTATCACCTAGCTGCCAGCATTTGTCGATCACTTCTTGGCAACGACGCTCCATTTCGGCGTTATCACGTTGAACAGAAGCAAAATCAAGATCCGCCGCAGATTGACCGGATGTCATGGATGATGCAGCTCCGCCTCCTAGACCGATATTCATCGAAGGGCCACCCAAAACGATGAGCTTAGCGCCAACGGTAATTTCACCTTTTTGAACGTGATCCGCACGGATGTTACCAATACCACCCGCTAACATAATTGGCTTATGGTAACCACGTAATTCTTCACCATTGTGGCTATTCACTTTCTCTTCATAGGTACGGAAATAACCTAATAATGCGGGACGCCCAAATTCGTTGTTAAATGCCGCCCCGCCTAAAGGACCTTCCGTCATAATATCGAGTGCAGTCACAATACGTTCAGGCTTGCCGAAATCTTCTTCCCAAGGTTGTTCAAAACCCGGAATACGTAAGTTTGAAACGGAGAAGCCCACTAAACCTGCTTTTGGTTTTGCACCGCGACCTGTTGCGCCTTCATCACGAATTTCACCACCAGAACCAGTTGCAGCCCCCGGCCATGGAGAGATTGCCGTTGGGTGGTTATGGGTTTCCACTTTCATCAAAATATGTGCATCTTCTTGATGATAACGATAAGTACGTCCATCTGGCTCAGGGAAGAAACGACCTACTGAGGAACCTTCCATTACTGCCGCATTATCTTTATAAGCAGACAAGACGTGATCTGGCGTTTTTTCAAAGGTGTTTTTGATCATTTTAAACAGGGATTTTGGCTGTGTTTCCCCGTCAATAATCCAATCCGCATTGAAAATTTTATGGCGGCAATGTTCTGAGTTTGCTTGCGCAAACATATATAGCTCAACATCCGTTGGGTTACGTTTTAACCCTGTGAATGCCTCTAATAGATAATCAATTTCATCGTCAGCTAACGCTAAGCCCATCTCTTTGTTAGCTGTGTCTAGTGCTTGGCGTCCGCCAGCGATGATATCAATCACTTTCATTGGGGCAGGCTGTTGCTGAATAAATAGTGCCTCAGCTTGTTCAAAAGAGGCAAAGACCGTTTCCATCATTCGGTCATGTAACAGGCTGATAACCAAATCCCACTGCTCGCTTGTCAGTGAATCGGCTTGAATATAGTAGGCAACGCCGCGTTCAATACGTTTAACCTGTGTTAGGCCACAGTTATGTGCGATATCCGTTGCTTTAGAAGACCAAGGAGAGATAGTTCCTGGGCGTGGGGTGACTAAAATCAGTTTTCCAAATGGCTCATGCTCTGCCAGAGAAGGACCATATTTTAATAAACTACTCAGTTTACCTTGCTCACTGCCACTTAATGGGGCTGATAGCTCAGCAAAATGCATATATTCAGCATAGATATCCGTTACTGGGAGCTGTTTTTCAGCAAACAGCGCCAAAAGGCGGGTAATACGAAATGCTGATAGTGCCGGTGAGCCACGCAAAATTTCCATAGTCTTAAATTCTCTCTTTTAAACGCCAGCCCTGATCACGAAAGCAGGGAAACCGGAGTCCATTATAGAGCAATGTTCATCAATACGAAACCGTTTGCGTGACTAAAAATAGAGCGATTAGTTAAATATTAATATGTGCTAAATACGATAATATTAGTTGCACCGATCATCATTGTTAGAGCAAAATACGAAACCACTGGATTTATAACCATGATTAAACAGTTTTTATTAAGCGCACAACACCAGTTCCTGCACGAGAAATAATTATTTGAATAACCTAAAAGTTAACTATTTTATTATCGTGGTCATCGCTTTACTTGCCACCATGATCATTGGCTTCAATGTCCGATGGTCTAATACGCAAAACACCCAAGTCGACAAAATTATCTCTCGGGGTGAGTTACGTATTAGCGCAGTAAGTTCACCACTCATTTATATTGATGAGCAGCGTCAGCTACGTGGCTTTGACTACGAGCTTGCTCAAGGCTTTGCCACGTACCTAGGTATTAAACTCAAAATTATTATTCGTCCGACTATTGAACAGATTTTCGAAGATCTCGATAACGACGATGCCGACATCGCTGTGGCGGGGCTGCTGTATAATAAAGACCGTTTGGAAACCATGAAAACGGGTCCAAGCTATTTGAGTGTTACTCAGCAATTGGTTTACCGTAAAGGTACTACGCGCCCAAAAACCTTTAATGACCTGAAAGGGAAATTAATGGTTATCGCGGGGAGCACTCATGCAAGCACGTTAAAAGCACTTTCAGCGCAATATCCTAATCTTAAGTGGGAAGAAAGCAGCAACTATACACCAAGTCAATTATTAGAAATGGTGGCCGAAGGTGAAATTGATTACACCCTTGAAGATTCTATTGCGGTCTCTTTGCAGCAACGTATTCATCCTAAAGTCGCCGTGGCATTTGATTTGCGCGATGACCATGCCATTACATGGTATTTAAGCCGCCAACATGACAACAGCCTAGATGCCGCCCTGCTCGATTTTTTTAATCTCAGCAATCAAAACGATCTTCTTGCTCGCTTGATTGAAAAGCATTTCAGCCATGTGGAATCCTTCGATTATTTCGATACCATAACGTTTATTAGCGCCATAAATAATAAACTGCCGGATTATCAACCTCTCTTTGAGAAATATGCTGAGACCGTTGAGAGCATCGATTGGAAATTACTTGCTGCAATAGCTTGGCAAGAATCTCACTGGAATCCTCTTGCAACCTCACCGACTGGCGTTCGTGGGATCATGATGCTCACCAAACCAACGGCTGCAACTATGGGAATTGAAGACAGGTTAGATCCAGAGGGGAGCATTAAAGGTGGGGCTGCGTATTTAGCCTATATTATGAAACGCTTACCCGATTCTATCGCTGAAGATGATCGCATTTGGTTTACCCTTGCTGCCTATAATATGGGTTATGGGCATATGCTGGATGTGCGAAAACTAACGCAAAGACTTGGCGGTAATCCTGACCGCTGGCTTGATGTTAAAGCAAATTTACCCTTGCTAACTCAGCAAAAATATTATTCCCAACTCACTTATGGTTATGCCCGAGGACACGAAGCTTATCGCTATGTAGAAAATATTCGTCACTATCATCAAAGCTTAGTGGGTTATTTGCAAAGTCAGGAGAAAAAGCAGAAAACACTCGAAATTGCCAAGAAATCTCACGTTTACGTTGTAGTGCCAAATGAGAACTCGCCGCTTTCCTCTTATGTGATGCCCGATGTGGTGTCAGCAAAAGTGGATATCACGCCCAAAGCGTCAGCAAATCTCGGTGTGTTTAATGCCAAGGAAAATACTCGTGCACCAAACGACTCTCTAGGGAAATATATTTTGGCAAAACCAACACGTTCGAGTTCCACCGATAATAACGTAGCCCTACAAAAGGAAACATCAATTGAAGACTAGCTTTCGGGATTTTGAGCCTGCTTTTCTTGACGTCTCTGCTCTTTAATTTGTGCTCTGCGCATTCTAAAAAAATCGCTGAGCATGGATGAGCAAGTTTCTTCAAGTACACCACTCGTCACTTCAACATAGTGGTTTAAACCTGGCTGCGACATGATATTAATGAAGGAGCCACATACCCCCGTTTTAAAATCGTTCGCGCCGTACACCACTCGACCGATGCGGCTATGGATCATCGCCCCTGCACACATAATGCAAGGTTCTAAAGTGACATACAGCGTTGTGTCTAATAAACGGTAATTCTGTAGTGCGGTGCCCGCTTTTTGTAAGGTAATAATTTCGGCATGGGCGGTAGGGTCGTGATTTTCAATGGAGTGGTTCCAGCCTTCTGCTACTAGTTGGTTATCTTTGACCAGTAACGCACCGACAGGAATTTCCCCTGCATCTTGAGCTTTTTTTGCTAGCTCAAGAGCTTGAGCCATCCAATACTCGTCGATTTCTAATTGCGTCACTCTAGCCTCTCATTCATCCACACACGAAAAGTTGATTATTACGAAATGTTAAAGTGACTGCAAATTGAATCTGATATTAATCAACAACTAATTACTAAAAATGGCAAGTTTTGCTGCGAACCCCATAAAGAATGCACCGACAGTGCAATTTCCCAATTTCGCCAAAATCTGCTTTTCCCGTAAAAAGCGCGCTATCAAGTAGCCACTGAATATCAATAAGCTTAGATACAAGAAGCTAACCGTCTCTAAGATAACCGCTAATACCATGTACGGCACCCAAGCATGGCTATAATTGAAGTCGATAAATTGAATAAAGAACGAGATATAGAACAAAATTGCTTTCGGATTCGTTAAGCTAAGTACCAACGCGCGAGTGAAGTAATTTTCTTTTCTTACTTCAATCTGCTCAACCCCTGCTGATAACGATTTTTTCTGCCAAAAAGTTGCATATAAGATTTTGCACCCTAAGTACAAAAGATAAGCTGCCCCTAAGTATCTTACGATGGTAAACAGCGTTGGAGAGGCTTTGATCACCGAGGCAACACCAATGAATGAAAGAAAAATCAGTATTGCATCGCCAGTGAAAACACCGATTGCAGCGCGATATCCCGCTTTAGTCCCATGTGAAGTACTTGATTTTAATACATACAGTGAGTTCGGACCAGGAACAATGATGATAAGCACCAATCCCGCTAAGTAAGTCCAAAAATTTAATACCCCTAGATTTTCAAACATGACTACTTCCTAATTGTTTTTTCTTATTACTATCACAGTTGCGATCCATTGTGAATATTCTACTTTTATTAATTTTTAAATCATTTGAATATATAAAACGAACTAATAATTAACATTATTTTTAAAATCTCTCTCATTAAATATGATTAACCCGCACTTAAGTTTTCATAGTTTAAATAAGAGGAATAAACATGGCTTTTATTAGAAGAACCGTGCAATCAAGTATCTTTGAAGAGTTTTACCCAACAACGCTTGCATTCAGCGCTGCTAAGAAAAATTACTTCTTAGGGCATTCAAAAGATAAATCCTACATGATCTATAACATGACAGATGCCGGCAAAATTGAACCTACCGTTGTCGTACAAAAAGGTAAATTAAAAACCTATCTGCAAAATATTCAAGCTTTCTACGATCCAACACAGAACAAACAGTATCTGTACGGTTATAATCTCGATGAGAAAGTTATCGATGTTTATCAAATCGCTGATAATGCCAGCATCGTGCTAATGTATTCTGAGGAGTTCAACGTTGAAGACTCTATAAAATCAGCGACCTTCTTCATCATTAATGGTGTACTGTGCTTCTATACGCAATCTGATAAAACTAAGAGCTGGTATATCTATAACTTAATTAATTATTAATTTAATATTTGCTATTAATTGCTTTCTTCCATAAGAGCTTAATTTAAGCTCTTATTCTATTTTTATAAATAGAGCCTTTTTATATTATTAATTCGACTTTATTTGCAAACTACCTACTTTAAATAATACTTAGAACTTTCAATTATTCTGCTTGTTTATCACTGTTTTTTAGTTGGTCATCTCCGTTCACTCGCACATAATTCAGTGTCTAATTGATTTACTTCAGTGTAAAATGACGTTCGAAGACGTATACTACTGGTTTAAATCTGATATAACTAATTGAAATGGCACTATTAATTACTAAAAAATGCATTAACTGCGATATGTGTGAACCTGAATGTCCAAATGATGCGATCTTCATGGGGGCGGAAATCTATGAAATAGATTCAAACCTGTGTACTGAATGCGTTGGGCACTATGATAAACCCACTTGCCAATCAGTTTGCCCTATCACTAATACAATTATTACAGATCCTGAACATATTGAATCCCAGGAACAGCTTTGGGATAAATTTGTCATGATCCATCACGCCGATAAAATCTAATTTCATAAAGATGCTGAACAGACTTGTTGAAACGACGATGGTTGAACTCTGCGTTATTTAGCTTTGTTTTACTAAAAACCCATCCGTTGAAGTGCTCTTTCATTAAAAGACTTTTTCATTGAGCTACTATTTCATTGAAACATTGCCGACTGCAGATAAGCCGGCAATGAATAATGACTACAGACTTTCAATAATCACCGTTGCAGCCGCATAGTGTCGTTCATCAGTAATTGAAACATGAAAATGCGTGGCTTTTAAGCTATTGGCTAATTTTAACGCTTCACCGCTCAGTGACAGTAATGGCTTGCCTAGCTCATCGTTTGTGACTTCAAACTGATTAAAAGCCAAACCATTACGGATCCCCGTACCTAATGCCTTAGCCGCCGCTTCTTTCACTGCAAATCGCTTAGCAAGAAAACGCGCAGGCTTAGTTTGTTGCTGGTATTGCGCATATTCATGCTCTGTTAAAATACGCTTCGCTAAGCTATCTGCGGAGCGCTCGATAACAGATTCAATACGCGTAATCTCAACAATATCTGTACCTAAACCTACAATAGCCATTATTTACGTGCTTCTGTGAGTAAGTTTTTCATGTCAGACACTGCTTGAGCTAAACCGCTAAACAGTGCACGCCCAATAATCGCGTGACCGATATTCAGCTCATAAATTTCAGGCAGCGCTGCGATACGTTGAACATTATGGTAAGTCAGTCCATGCCCCGCATTCACTTTAATACCTTTACCTGCAGCATAACTTACGCCATCACGAATACGGCGGAACTCAAGCTCTTGCTCTTGTTCAGTTTTGGCATCCGCATATGCGCCTGTGTGAATTTCAATAAATGGCGCTCCACACTCTTGAGCAGCATCAATTTGTTCATGATCCGCATCGATAAATAAAGAAACTAAAATACCTGCTTCGGCCAGCCGTTTTACTGCGGATGCGACTTTTTGTTTTTGCCCTGCGACATCAAGTCCGCCTTCAGTGGTCACTTCCTCGCGCTTTTCAGGAACCAAACAGCAATAAGTCGGCTTAATACGACAAGCAATGTCAATCATCTCATCTGTGACTGCCATTTCAAGGTTCATACGCGTTTGAATGGTTTGGTTGAGCAGTTCAACGTCTCTATCGGTAATATGACGGCGATCTTCACGTAAGTGGATAGTGATCCCGTCGGCTCCAGCTTGCTCAGCAACAAATGCCGCTTGAACAGGGTCAGGATATTGTGTTCCTCTTGCATTTCTAACAGTTGCAATGTGGTCAATGTTAACGCCCAATAACAGCTCAGCCATGTTTAACTCCCTATGAATAAACAGTCACTTATTTCTTGTCTGCCATATCCTACTGCAATTTATGGGATTGGGGGAAAAAATATCTCTTTCTTCCTTAGTGATTCCAAACTAATAATAATATTTCATCAATTACATTCTTTTTTTGGGAAGCGCCTCGAAGAAAGTAAATAGCACAAAAAATTTGTCTCGCTCACCTGCCGTTTTATGGTTACAACAGTTTGGATGACAGCCATTTGCAATTACAACAGATAAAAATAGCGCCATAAAACAAAATCGAATAATTTCTATGACTTAGTCATGTTCTGAGAAGGGGTAGTAAATTGCCTGAAAAGCTCACGGCTTTTAAGAGGTTTACCACCTAGGTAAGGTTTTAGTGCCATGCGGGTAAACCGTTTAGCAGCTTTTAAGGTGTCGGCATCTGGGAATTCTCGGTCGGCTAACGCTCTTAATTGCTTACCCGTGAACGTGAGTTGGTCAACAACTAGGCTGCCGATAAACCCTTTTTCTTCACGGTAACGGTAGGTCATGGTGTCTGAAACTGGCTCACCACTGCCCGCACAATGTAAAAAATCTACGCCATAACCGAGATAAGACAGCAAAGCGAGCTCGAACTGGCGTAACGCAGATTCAGGCGTGCGTTCACTCCCTGCTAAAACTTGCAAACAATTGAGGTAATCAAAAAATAGAGATGAATAAGGTGTACCGAACTCAATAACCCGAGCGGTAAGTTCATTAAGGTATAAACCGCTATATAAAACAGTGCCACTGAGAGGGAGAGCAAGAGAGACAGGGTCAGCATTGATAAGAGTTTTGATTTCACCTTTGCCACTCCAACGGATCAACAAAGGTGTAAAAGGCTGTAAACAGCCTCTTAATGGTGAGCGGTTGCGTCTCGCACCCTTTGCTAGCAAACGAATTTTACCTTCCCCTTCCGTGAAAAAGTCAATTAATAGACTTGTTTCACTGTAAGGACGGGAATGGAGCACAAACGCGCGTTGCCAACCACTCACGGTGTCACCGATTATTTTAAATCGTCAACATAGCCCAGACTGCGCAGTGCTCTTTCGTCATCTGCCCAACCGGATTTAACTTTAACCCAAAGCTCTAAGTGAACTTTCGTTTCAAACAGGCGTTCCATATCAATACGAGCTTCTGTACCAATGGTTTTCAGCTTGCTACCTTTATTACCGATAACCATTTTTTTCTGGCCTTCACGCTCAACTAAAATCAGACCGTTGATATGGTAGCCGCCTTTATCCATCTCTTTAAACTGTTCAATTTCAACAGTCACAGAGTACGGTAACTCATCACCTAAGAAACGCATCAGTTTTTCACGGATAATTTCAGAAGCCATAAAACGCTGAGAGCGGTCTGTAATATAGTCTTCAGGGAAGTGGTGAATAGCTTCAGGGATATGCTGTTTCACAATCTTCGCGATGGTATCAACACCAGTGCCTTTTTCTGCACTGATTGGTACGACATCCAAGAAATTCATTTTTTGGCTGATCATACCGATGTGTGGCAGTAAGCTGGTTTTATCCACCACATTATCAATTTTGTTGATCGCCAAAATAACTGGGCAACGTAAGCTAGATAGCTTGTTCAGCACCATTTCATCATCTGGTGTCCAGTGGGTACCTTCAACCACAAAAATAACCAATTCAACATCGCCAATAGAGCTAGATGCTGCGCGGTTCATCAAACGGTTAATCGCTCTTTTTTCTTCGATGTGAAGACCAGGGGTATCGACATAGATAATTTGGTAATTATCTTCTGTGTGGATCCCCATAATACGGTGGCGAGTTGTCTGAGGCTTTCTCGATGTGATCGAGACTTTTTGCCCCAGTAACTGGTTTAACAGTGTTGATTTCCCAACATTTGGTCGTCCAACTATGGCAACAAAACCACAGTGGGATTGTAATTCACTCATTCAATCTCCAAGATTTTCAATGCTTGTTCTGCTGCGGCTTGCTCCGCTTTACGACGGCTTGAACCTATGCCGTTAATCGGCTCTTCAATGCCGCTCACTTGGCAATGGATCGTAAATTCTTGATCATGAGCTTCACCTTTCACATGTACCACTAAATAGTTCGGCAGTGGAAGATGACGTCCTTGCAGATATTCTTGTAGCCGCGTTTTCGGGTCTTTTTGTTTATCACCCGGACTAATTTCATCCAATCTTACTTTGTACCATGCCAGAATGATCTCTTCGATAGTTTGAATATTACTGTCGAGGAAAATCCCACCAATTAAGGCTTCAACGGTATCAGCTAAGATTGATTCTCGGCGGAAACCGCCACTTTTTAATTCACCCGGGCCTAAACGTAAACATTCACCGAGTTCAAATTCACGGGCAATTTCCGCCAGTGTATTTCCACGCACTAACGTTGCGCGCATACGGCTCATATCACCTTCATCCACCTTAGGAAAACGATGATAGAGATCGTTAGCAATCACAAAACTGAGAATTGAATCACCCAAAAATTCCAGTCTTTCATTATGTTTGCTGCTAGCACTTCTATGAGTTAATGCCTGAATTAATAAATCATTTTGCTGGAATGTATATCCCAGCTTACGCTGTAATTTTTCTAACAAAGAGGGGTTCATGTGCGCCCAACCATTCTACGTTTAATAAAAAAGCACACGCAACAGACCTGTAAAATCAGCTATTTTACAAAACTGTTGCGTTTGCACTGACTTCCGTCGACCATCACTCGTAAGCAATTGATATTCTAAAAATAACTTTTATGAATTATCGGAATTTAACGAGGATAGTTAATAATTAGGAAGTCAATAATGTTTAAAACAACATTATTGTACACTGGGTAAAATAATAATGCTTATGATAATGCGAGTTTTCTAATGAAAACCCGCATTGTCTGAAATGAATTATAGAGGACCAATTCGGCTAAAGCGAATACCTGTAGGCCATTCGTTCTCTTGTTTATCTAAACTTAACCAAATAAACACTGCACGCCCCACTAAATTTTGCTCAGGAACAAAGCCCCACATACGGCTATCAGAGCTGTTGTCTCTATTATCCCCCATCATGAAATAGTGTTTCTCAGGCACAATCCACTCATTAAGCGGTAAACCTGGTTGTACATATTTTGATTGAGTAATGTAGTTATTAATCGTCAAAATTTGGTGCGTAACGGTATCTAATTTCTCACTTCGACCATATTGGCGCAGTGAGTTATTTGGTAACGCTTGGTCTACTGGGATTTGATAATTACCATATTGATTATCAACCACAGAGCTATTTTCAAATACCATTGTCCATTCACTTGGTTCTAATGGACCATAAGTGACCGGCAATTTTTCTGTGCATTTATTGTCTGCGCAGTTAGGGTAAATGGTCAGCTCTTTCGCTTCTGGGTTATAAATGATTTTATCCCCCGGCAAACCAATAACGCGTTTCACGAAGTCTACATTTGGCTCTTTCGGATATTTAAATACCGCAATATCTCCACGATTAGGCTTACCCGTTTCGATTAATGTGGTTTGAGTAATAGGATCTTTCAATCCATAAGAAAACTTCTCAACCAGCATAAAATCACCAACTAAGAGCGTTGGCATCATCGAACCTGATGGGATTTGGAACGGCTCATAAATAAACGAACGAACAATCAAAACAATGGCTAACACAGGAAAAATTGAGGTTCCCGTTTCCAGCCACGACGGACGACGAACCGCTTTCGCAAGTTCATCTTCGTTCATTGAGCCGTTTGTTACTTCCCGCAATTTTTTAAGCTTCGCTTTACGTGCTGGCGCAAACTTAAATTTATCTAAGCACCAAATAATCCCTGTCACCAGTGTTGCTAGTGTGAGGATCAGGGCAAATGTGTTAGCCATTAAGACTCCTTGTAAACTTAGCTGTCTTTACCAACGTGCAATATAGCAAGGAACGCTTCTTGTGGGAGTTCAACGTTACCCACTTGCTTCATACGTTTCTTACCGTCCTTTTGCTTCTGTAACAGTTTCTTCTTACGGCTAACGTCACCGCCATAACATTTGGCAAGAACGTTTTTGCGCAGCTGTTTCACTGTAGAACGAGCAATAATGTGGTTACCAATTGCTGCTTGGATAGCAATATCAAACTGTTGACGTGGAATAAGCTCTTTCATTTTTTCCACTAACTCACGTCCGCGGTACTGCGAGTTGCCACGGTGAGTGATCAGCGCTAAAGCGTCGACACGTTCGTTGTTGATTAACACATCCACACGCACCATGTCTGACGTTTGGAAACGCTTGAATGAATAATCTAAAGAAGCATAACCACGAGAGGTTGATTTTAAACGGTCAAAGAAATCCAGAACCACTTCTGACATCGGAATTTCGTAGGTTAGAGAAACCTGATTCCCGTGGTAAACCATGTTGGTTTGTACACCACGTTTTTCAATACACAGAGTGATAACGTTACCTAAATACTCTTTAGGCATCAGCATATGGCACTCAGCGATAGGCTCTCTTAACTCTTCGATGTTATTCAGCGGTGGTAATTTCGACGGACTATCCACATAAACAATCTCGCCGTTAGTTTGCTGAACTTCATAAACTACCGTTGGTGCCGTGGTGATCAGATCAAGATCGTATTCGCGTTCTAAACGCTCTTGAATGATTTCCATGTGCAGTAAGCCAAGGAAACCACAACGGAAACCGAATCCTAATGCTGTTGACGTTTCTGGTTCATAGAACAAAGAAGCATCGTTCAGGCTTAATTTACCCAATGCATCGCGGAAGGCTTCATAGTCATCAGAGCTAACAGGGAACAAACCCGCATAGACTTGAGGTTTAACTTTTTTGAAGCCTGGTAATGCTTTATCTGCTGGGTTACGAGCACCAGTTAAAGTATCCCCGACAGGTGCGCCAGTGATGTCTTTAATCGCACACACTAACCAGCCTACTTCACCGCAGTTAAGCACATCACGGTCAATTTGTTTTGGTGTGAAAATACCGAGGCGATCCGCGTTATACACGTTGCCCGTACTCATCACTTTAACTTTGTCACCTTTTTTCAATGTTCCGCTTTTAATACGGATCAGAGAAACAACGCCTAAATAGTTATCGAACCAAGAGTCGATAATTAGCGCTTGTAACGGTGCATCGCCATCACCTTCTGGCGGTGGGATTTCTTTTACTAAACGTTCGATAACATCTTGGACACCGATACCGGTTTTCGCAGAACAACGAACAGCATCATGGGCATCAAGACCCACAATGTCTTCAATCTCATCAGCAACACGCTCAGGATCAGCGGCTGGTAAATCAATCTTGTTAAGGACTGGAACGACTTCCAAGTCCATTTCAATTGCGGTATAGCAGTTCGCCAAGGTTTGAGCTTCAACACCTTGCCCTGCATCCACAACTAATAATGCGCCTTCACACGCCGCCAATGAACGAGAAACTTCATAGGAGAAGTCCACGTGTCCTGGAGTGTCGATAAAGTTCAGTTGGTAAGTTTCACCATCCGCTGCTTTATAATCGAGCGTTACGCTTTGTGCTTTAATGGTGATACCACGTTCACGTTCCAGATCCATAGAGTCTAAAACCTGAGCCGCCATTTCACGGTCAGTTAAGCCACCACAGATTTGAATAATACGATCTGACAACGTGGATTTTCCGTGGTCGATATGTGCAATGATCGAAAAGTTTCTAATGTTTTTGATTTTCAAGGTAATATCTTCTTTTAAATTGCCTTACAAAATCAGTTTTGAGCAAATTTTGCCACAAAACTAAAATGCTATGATTATCACAAGATTGCTAATTAGCAGCATTTTACATACAAGAACCCACTAACACAAAGATTCAATGTAAAACAACTGTAAACTAGCCAAAGTTGAATGAGTTACTTATTTCATTTTTCTTCATTTTTGAACGACCAAAAACAAAATCGCCTGTAGTAAAAAGCTTATGTCGTGAAAGCTTAGCTACAGGCGATGATGTGAGACAATGGCATTCAACCATGTGTTTGAACGCTGATTTCGCCGGGGGGCAGCCCTATTTGTAAAACGATAGGCTGAAAATCGATTTTATTGCGCCAACGTGAAGCCATTTCTCTCGCAGTGAAAAAGCCAGCAAACCCACCGAAAATGCCTGCTAATGCAACCCATACCTGCTCAAATTCAGCTAATTGAGCCAATGCGGCAAATATAAACAATCCAACCAATGGCGTTAAATAGACTAACATAGCAGAACGTAGCAAGCTTCCTTCAGGAATACCTACTTCAATTTTTTGTCCAACAACCAAAGGCTGTTCAACTTCAATTTCCAATTCGTGCTCTGTGTTAGGTCCTATTTTGTTTAAAGCATATGAACCGCAAGCCGCACGAGCGCTGCAACTTCCACATCCGGCTGAAGAGCCATAACGCAATAACGCTCGTCCTTTCTGCCACCTAACTACCGTTGCCCATTCTTTTACCATGATTTACTCCCGAAACTGAATGCTACTCGCAATTAACTGGGATGTTGATAGCGGTAGCTCCCCTATTATCGTAATCACATTTTGCTTTTGAGTCATGGTGTAAATTGTGCGGCGACCATTTTGTAGCGGCTGATCCAGTAAAGGACCTTTCGATGTTTTTGTCACATTAACCGAAAAGGTGAATAACCCATCGCTGAACATCGCTGTTTCAATGATGTCATCATCACTCAATTTTCGCGTAGAGCGAGACACTTCCTCAAAGCCTGGAGGCAGCATTCCCACCCGCCATTTAAATGATGGGTTTTCATTTTTTGGCGATACCAATAATGGTGGTAAATTCACATTACTGAGGGATTTCAATGAATCTTGTACATTTTTGCTATCTAAAACAGTCGAAATTACCCGGAACTGTTCCAGTGTTTGATTATTGTTGTCGAGCAAATCAACACGCAGTGGCAATTTAGTTTCTTCATCGATTAGTAACACATAATTAAATCGAGAATTATCTTTTGAAATAATACGGATGACTAATGCGGGTCTATCACCAATATGCGTACGGCCAGCATCAATAAAATTATAATAAGGCTGAATTTTTTGGTAATCAGCAAAAAGTACCGTAGGTAAGTTATCAATGATATGTTCGCCATTCAGGCTAAACGCATCGAATCCCGGTTCAAAATAACTAATTCGGTTGCCATTTTGTACTATTTCTCGGCGAGATGAATCCATTTGGATCATTTGAGAAATAGGAACACCATTGATAATCGCATGGCGATAGCGCACTGGAACGATATTTTGCGGATTGAATGTCATAAACGACATTTCATATGACAGGTTCTGGGCAGCCGTTCCCATTTCTTTGAAAAGAACATCGGCATCCGTAGATGATGCCGACGCTTGATTAGATATAATCAGGCTGCCCGTCAGGCAGAGGACGGATAACCATTTATTCATTATTGCAGTTTAACCCCTGCTGATGCGGTATTTTTATCACTGTCTTGATGTGGCTGATTCAGCATCGAACGTCTTTCAATTTCATACTGTTGCAGCATGGCATTGATACGTTGATTCTGTTGTTCGATTTGCTGAGACTGTTGCTCAGTGCCAAACAATTGGCTATCTGAAATATTTAAGCTAACTGGCGCACCACGTCCGACAGGAACAGTATTAAATACAGGATCATCCACAGTAGAATCGACGCTATTGCTTTGATTGTATTGTTGAACACCCACAATTACAGCGAGTGATACACATGCAGCCACACCGATTTGCGTAATTTGGCTAGCCCATGGACGAATTTTGTTCCAAAACGGGAAACCACTCCAGCTTGCAGGTTCTGGTTGTGATTCAACAACTGCTTGAGGATTAATTCGCACCGGTTCATTTTCCAGCGCTGCCGCAACTTTACTTGCAATATCAAAATGAATGACATCGCCTGTATCATTACGCAGAGTATCACGAACAAGATGATAGCTCTCCCAACGTTGCTTTAACGTTGAATCACATGAAATGGTGTTAATAAGTTCTAAATCTAGAGCTTCACCATCCATCATTGCGGAAAGTTTCTCTCTTTGCATGCCCAATTACCTTCAGTTAATTGCTCACAGTTAAATGGTAACTCGCGACCCAACCAATTAATGTTGTTGGATCAACGGCTGAACTTTTTCATCAATTGCTTCCCTTGCTCTAAAGATCCGTGATCGAACGGTACCCACAGGGCAATCCATCACTTCGGCTATCTCTTCGTAGCTTAAGCCATCAAGTTCACGTAGCGTGATTGCCATTCGGAGATCTTCTGGCAGTGACTCAATGGTACGGAAAACAACTCGCTTTAATTCATCAGACAACATTAAGTTCTCTGGGTTCGAAATTTCTTTTAATGCGCCGGCTGATTCGAAGTTTTCTGCGTCGCTTGCTTCTAGATCTGACGCGGGAGGACGTCTATCTTGCGCGACTAAGTAGTTCTTTGCCGTGTTGACAGCAATTCGATAAAGCCAAGTATAAAAGGCACTGTCGCCACGGAACGAGCCGATTGCACGATAAGCCTTAATAAACGACTCTTGTGCAACATCAGGTACATCCGCTTGCGGTACATAACGAGAAACGAGACTTGCAACCTTATGCTGGTATTTAATCACCAGTAAATTGAAAGCTTGTTGATCGCCTTTTTGTACTTTCTCAACCAATATTTGGTCTGTCAGCTGCTCGCTCATTCCAGGAACCATCTCCTGAACACAGATTGATAATGACTTAACTTGTTCATCTTCTCCCTTCCTTAAGCAAGCCTAACTTCGAGTAATAAAAACTGATGAAGTTCAATTTATTCCAAAAATAATCGAAAATAATTTCAAAAAATGGGATCGATGTTTCTTAATCGATCTCATTGATCCTTGTGAGCACTACCTAATAGTATACACAAAACAGGCATATCTACGGCATGATTACGTGGAATTTATTCATTCACATTGGCACTTTTCATTTAGCCAATAGTTTTTTCCAAAATAAATGATGATTTTCCAAATAAACTAAAGTGTAGCTAAATAATATAGTTCTTTAAGAACTCAAAATGCGATTAATACATAGTCACAAGCAGCTCGATAGGCTAACATAAAATTCTCTATAGAAACACAACACACAAACACTTATGAACGCATCCACACAGCATGACACTGATATTTTAATCATTGGAAGTGGTGTCGCAGGATTATCAGCCGCACTCCGGCTTGCACCCTTTCATCAAGTTACTATTCTCAGCAAAAGCACCCTCAGTGATGGTGCATCTTATTACGCTCAGGGCGGAATAGCCGCCGTTTTCGATGACACCGACAGCATAGAATCCCATGTTAATGACACGCTTGTGGCTGGCGCGGGGATCTGCGAAAAGAGCGCCGTAGAGTTTATTGCATCAAACGCCAAACATTGTGTTCAATGGCTGATTGACCAAGGGGTTTTATTTGATACCGAAGTCAACGAAACAGGGGAAACTCAGTATCACCTCACCCGAGAAGGCGGACACAGTCATCGCCGTATTTTGCATCATGCAGATGCCACCGGAAAAGAGGTTGAAACCACCCTTGTTAATCTTGCTTTCGAACACCCGAATATCCAGATCAAAGAACGCTACAATGCGGTTGATCTGATCCTCGAAGATAAAACCCAACAAAATACCCGCTCCCGTATTGTCGGTGCCTATGTTTGGAATCGCCAAAAAGAGCAAGTCGAAACTATACGAGCAAAAACTATCGTCTTAGCCACAGGTGGCGCTGCGAAGGTTTATCAATACACCACCAACCCTGATATCTCATCCGGTGATGGTATTGCCATGGCATGGCGGGCAGGCTGCCGCGTAGCTAATTTGGAATTTAACCAGTTTCATCCAACCTGTTTATTCCACCCTCAAGCACGTAATTTCCTACTCACCGAAGCTTTACGAGGTGAAGGCGCTCACTTAAAACGCCCTGATGGTAGCCGATTCATGCCAGATTATGACGCGCGTTGTGAATTAGCACCGCGGGATATTGTCGCCAGAGCTATCGACCATGAAATGAAACGCCTCGGGGCAGACTGCATGTATCTGGACATCAGCCACAAATCCCCTGAGTTTATTCAGCACCACTTCCCCACCATTTATGCCAAATTACTCACCTTAGGTTTAGATTTAACCCAAGAGCCGATCCCGATAGTTCCCGCAGCACACTATACCTGCGGCGGCGTTGTTGTTGACCCGACAGGCATGACAGATGTGCCGAATCTTTATGCTATTGGTGAAGTGAGTTATACCGGGCTACATGGTGCCAATCGCATGGCGTCCAACTCATTACTTGAATGTCTAGTTTATGGGTGGGCTGCCGCAGAAAATATCATCAAAACGATCAACCAGATCCCTGAGGTTTCTGAACTCCCTGAATGGGATGAAAGCCGAGTCCATAACTCTGACGAACAAGTTGTCATTCAGCATAACTGGCATGAGTTACGCTTATTTATGTGGGATTACATGGGGATAGTAAGAACCACAAAACGCCTTGAACGCGCTTTGCGTCGTATTCATTTACTTCAACAAGAAATTAATGATTACTATGCTAATTTCCGCATCTCCAATAACTTACTGGAACTACGCAACTTAGTCCAAGTTGCAGAACTAATGGTGCGCTGCGCCTTAGAACGTAAAGAGAGTCGCGGTTTGCACTATACCTTAGACTACCCTGAACTTTTACCCGATTCTGGTCCAACCGTTTTAACCCGCTAATATTCACCGCCTATCTGTGCATTAGCCGCAGATAGGCTTTTAATACTTAAGATAAAATGGCTGGATCAACGAGATAAACTCATCCGTATAGCTATCATCTGGTTGTTTCAATGTTAAAGACGAAATAACCGGTTCCATCATCTTAATCGTCAACCCTAATAGCATCCGATGATATGGTGTATGGGCTTTATCCTGAACTTGCGCGCGATAGGCTAAATACCAACCACTCGCCATTGCCATCGCTTCGACTTTCTGCCCTACATCATAAGGCAATACCAAACAAAAAATCCCGTCTGGTGCCAAGCATCGTTTCGCGCTATCTAATAATACTTGGTGAGTAAGTGTTCCGGTATAGCGAGCTTGATCGCGTTTTTCATCCCGACACGCTACCGCGGGCTCAAAATAAGGAGGATTACTCACGATTAATTCATACTGATGGTTAGGCTGTTCGCTAAACGTAATAATGTCCTGATGGAACACTCGCAGCCGTTCAGACCATGGAGATTCATCAAAATTTTCCTGTGCTTGTAACGCCGCAGCGTCATCAAGTTCAACCGCATCAACCTGCACTTGCTCACTACGCTGAGCTAGCATTAAGGCTATTAATCCGCTCCCACTGCCTATGTCCAACGCATATTTTGTTGCATTAAGAGGCGCCCACGCACCGAGTAATACCCCGTCAGTACCGACCTTCATCGCGCAACGATCATGAGCAACAAAAAATTGCTTGAAGGTAAACCCGCCTTTTCGATAACTCTTTTTTTGTTCGCTCATACTGCCACTCTGGTTTAAAT
Organism: Providencia sp. wls1922; assembly: GCF_009706505.1. Lineage (NCBI taxonomy): Bacteria > Pseudomonadati > Pseudomonadota > Gammaproteobacteria > Enterobacterales > Morganellaceae > Providencia > Providencia sp. wls1922. Next base: position 89,701 of record NZ_WLUG01000051.1, read on the forward strand.
AGGATTTACGTGAATATTCTCAATTTCAACCCACAAATCTGCAAATTTAATCTAATTCTAATAATATTATTCTCGCATAATGAGAATGTGATTTGTTAGTGATTTTTTTTACTGCTAAGTTCGAGAAAAAGGAGATGCCATGAACAGTATTAATAGAACACTAGATATCTTATCGTTTGTCACGACTTGCGCGTCTCCAATCACACCGCAAACCATTTCCAAAGAGTTAGATATTCCTCTCTCAACGGTTTATCGGCTTTTAACTATTCTCATACACTGGGAATTTATAACTTACTCTAAGCAATATGGCACTTATACCGTTGGTGCGCAGAGTATCAAAACTCAAGAAAAATACTATCACCACAGTTTGTTGATGACCTCGTCAAAATCAGAGCTTCATGCATTAGCGAAAAAGACCCAAGAAACTGCGGCAATTATCACCGCCAACCTACGGGAAACCATCTGTGTCGATAAAATTGATAGTGAACAAGCCGTACGCTGCTCTTTTATTGTGGGACATGGCAATACCGTGATCCGCGGCGCTAGTGCAAAAACCCTCTTAGCTTACCGTGATGAACAATACCAAGAATTGGTCTTCGAAACTCACGCCAAGCAGCTACACAAAGATAACTATTTACAGAAATTAAAACAGGATCTGATCCAAATCCGTCAACAGGGCTATGGCATTTCTGTTGGTGAAATTGATGCTGGTGTTTTTGGCGCATCGGCACCTGTTTTTAAAGGCAATGATATTTTAGCTGTCGTCTCTGTCATGGCACCCGAATTTCGTGCCGTCAACCGTGTCGATGAGCTGATTAAAGCCACATGCCAAACGGCCCAAAATATAACAAAACTGATTAACTTGGAGTAACTATGACACAACCTTTTCAATGGCAGGGTCGTACTGATGGTGAAACACAGGAACATTTACGCATTCACCAAGTCATCAACCAACATTCACCTGCGGAGTTTGCCATTATCGGCTTCGCTTCGGACGAAGGTGTTCGCCGCAATAAAGGCCGCCAAGGCGCTAAATCTGGTCCTGATACTATCCGTCGTCAACTTGCTGGCCTGCCTATCCACCAGCCACTGGCTATTCGTGATGTGGGAACAGTAAGTTGTGATGATGGTGATCTGGAAGCGGCTCAACGCCGCCTATCCGATGAGATAATCTCAGTGTTAGAACTGCGCCAAAAACCCATTGTTTTAGGCGGTGGGCACGAAGTTGGCTTTGCCAGCTTCCAAGGTGTTTTCGATTTTGTTCAAAAACATCAACCAGAAAAAACCATTGGGATCATCAATTTTGATGCGCACTTTGATTTACGCGAAGCCCCAGAAGCCACATCTGGCACGCCATTTTTACAATCGTCACAACTGTGCGCTAAGCACCAGCGCCCTTTCAATTACCTATGTTTAGGCATCGCAGATCACGGTAATACCAAGGTGTTATTTGATACAGCGGATCGCTTAGGTTGCCACTATATTCGCGATAAAGCTTTAACCGCAAGCTTATTACCCCAAGCAATTGAACAGATTAAACAATTTATAAATTCAGTGGATTACCTGTATGTCACTGTGGATTTGGATGTGTTCTCTGCAGGTATCGCACCGGGAGTCAGCGCGCCAGCCGCTCGAGGGATTTCTACTGAAACATTTGATGAATTATTTAGTGTCATCAAATCTAGCGGCAAGATTGCACTGTTTGATATCGCTGAGTGCAATCCTGAATTTGATATTGATAACCACACATCAAAACTAGCAGCTTACTTGGTTTACCAATATTTATTCTAAAAACAACAAACACAATAAAACGACTGATAAACAACTTTACCTTGTCTTTCAAAATATAAATAAAAGCTTAGTCAACTAAGCAACTAGTTAAAAATAAACAGCA
>NZ_WLUG01000052.1:0-48597 GCF_009706505.1 Providencia sp. wls1922
AATTGATTTTCCTCGTTAATTTTACAACCCAAACGAGCCATTTCCAAACCTGATGGGTTTGTCTATGGTATGCGCCTTACGGCTTAAGCTAGGCGAGAACCATTCGGCACAGGTAGATTAAATTCAGCTAATACAATTGCACCTGTTTCATCAGGAGCACCTGTAATTAACACTTCAGATTTTATGCCAGCAATACGTTTAACTTCAAAATTACACACACATAAAACCTGTTTACCAATTAAACTTTCAGGGGTGTAATGCACGGTAATTTGAGCGCTTGAACACTTAACTCCCAATTCCCCTAAATCCACTTCCATCACATAAGCGGGCTTTTTTGCTTTACTGTTTACTTCTGCACGAATAATCGTACCAACACGCATTTCCACTTTCGTAAAGTCGTCCCACTCAATAATTTGCATATCTTTATTCCTAAATTAAACGATGGTAATGGCTTAAATTAACATAGGATAGATAGCGGCTCTTAGCGTCAAACATTCATTTTATGTTGTGAAACAGTCATTGATTATCACCTGATAATGGCAGGCAATAATCAATGGGTACAAGAGAGATAAAACGTGAAGTTACATATTTGAAAAAGTATTCATAATGATGCCGCCGGAGATAATTAATCCCATCGCGAAGACGGCTGGTACGTCTGGTTTTTGTTTATATAAAATCATCGAAACTAACGTCACACCGACAATACCAAACCCACACCATAAAGAATACGCAACCCCAACAGGGATATACCCCATTGCACGTGTTAACGCGAAATAGCACAGGCAATAAGCCACAATCACTAAAATTGATGGGCCTAATTTGCTAAAGCTATTGGTTTTTTTGATCATCGATGTACCCGTGATTTCTGAACCAATTGATAATGCCAACCATAAAAATCCAGTAAACATAATATTTCTCTCTTCTTATTAATGAGCAACTTTGTTGGTTGAAGACAGTGACGCATCCGAATTTTCAGCCGGTTCCGCCTCATCCGAGCCCATTTTAGAAAACAGGTTCATAATCACGATCCCAGAGGCAATAATCCCCATTCCAATCATTGCTGCCATATCTGGGTGCTGCCCATAAAACAACATACCTAAAGTTGACACCATCAAAATACCGGTACCTGACCAAGTCGCATATGCTAACCCAACTGGAATATATTTTACTGCGCGGGAAAGAGAGTAATAACAGATAACATAAAGAATCACTATCAGACCTAATAATAATGATTTAGTTGTTCCTTCACTATTATCGAACATTTTCAATGTGGATGTTGCTGAGGTTTCAGAAATAATAACCGCTAGCATCCAAAGCCATGATTTTGCTTTAGAAGACATAGATAATACTCCTACATAGATAGATGTTTAAAATATTAAATTGAAATAAAATTTATTTTTTTAGAGACTTTAAATAATCCATTGCCGAATCTGTTAATTTATTTTTATTTAGGGAATATTCCTTTGGGTCATTCATTACTTCTCTCAAAGTAATATAGCGATTCTGGTTTATTTTATTTTCACTCGATATCTCATCATTTTTAATGAGCATTTTGTTTTCAATATTATTAAATGTATCGAATTGAATACCTAATGAGATAGCCTTATTTATATTCTCTTTAATAAGGCGGTTATAATGTTCATTTTTATTCAAACCTAATATTTGGTTCAAATCACTGTCAGGGCAGCAATGATATTTCAATGCCATAATAGGAATATTTCGAGAAAGTGTTTGGATAATAATTTCGCTCTCTTCGCTAATTGCCAAGCCATTCACAACTTCATTCAGTACTTTAGTTCCTATAAAAGGGAGAAAAACCCCATGAAACTCTGCGAATTTTTCCATATTAAAGGTATAAATATCAAAACATTGCCCAATTTCTTTCCATTGATTTATCGTCGATTGCGTTAGCATCTCCTTGGTGGCATAGAAAGAAAAAGACATTGAAGGTAACTGCAATAAACGCTGATAAACCGCCTGTTGATAATCTTGGCTTGGTGACAATAACACCAATACTCGCCGTTTCAGCCGTTGCAGTACCTGTAATACTATCTGCTCAATCATTTTTTCGTTCATATTGCCACCGCTCGTTTAGTCCTTAGCTGACAACAAACACGCTGTCACTGTTGCGTAACCCTGCCGCATTTGCTTCATCTGTATCAATATGAAATTCCAGGGAAAACCTTGCATCCACTCGAACAACCACCTCATCAAATACGAGGCTACGTTCCCCTTCAGTGCGAACACATACTCGCTGTCCATTGGAGACATTTAGCGACCTTGCATCCATTAAATTCATGTGGATATGGCGCTGAGCACAAATGACTTGTTCACAAAGATTAACGTGCCCAGCAGGACCGATTAACAGCGCACTCCCCGATTGGTTTAAATCTCCAGATTCACGCACTGGCGCTTTAATACCTAATGCAAAACAGTCTGCTTTCGAGACTTCCAGTTGAGTGGTTGGTCGTGTTGGTCCTAACACTCGTACTTTACTGATCGACCCTTTAGGTCCAACCACCATCACACACTCTTTTGCCGCAAATTGACCAGGTTGCTTCAAATCTTTAAATGGCGTCAGTTGATAGCCTTCACCAAAAAGCGCGGTAACATCTTCTTGCGAAAGATGGACATGACGGTTCGAAACACCCACAGGGATAGCTATGGGGCTATCAATCATTGAGGCTGGGTTTGACATAGCTAAGCGAGACAGAATTTTTCCCATCAGCTGCTGGTTTATCATGATTTTTTCCCTTTACGCACGTCAGCTTTTGGCTCCACAACGGCAGTCTCGACAGTCATCGTCACAGGCGCCTCAACGGCCGGTTTTTCAACATTGTTCTCTTCTTCGCTCGCTTTATTCTTAGTGGATAACAGCTGGGTGATCACTCGCTCTTCTGGGCGAGCAATGACTAATGTGCCTTTTAATAGGTCTTGATGGCTGATAACCGATGCACCATGATCAACGGCGGTTCTTACTGCACTAATTTCCCCTTGAAAACAAACAGAAACTAAGCCAGAACCGATTTTACGGTAGCCAACAATCTCGACACTCGCCGCTTTGCATGCAGCATCCGCAGCTTGTATTGCTGATGTCAGCCCGTAAGTCTCAATGACGCCTAAACTTTTCATTTTTTTCTCCTACTTAGTGACGAACCAGTCGAATATCGAAATCGAATTTTTTAAAGAAAGCCTCTAATTGATCTAACTCTTCCGCGCTGTAGGTTGGGTCTTTCTTGATGGGATAAATCATGTCGAGTTTGTCGTATTTTCCGCGACCAAGCTGGTGATAAGGCAGAATATCAATTCGACTTAAATTGCCGCGTTTCGACAATTCCATGGCGTATTCAATTGCGCCTGTTATTGCATCAAAAGAATCGTTATATCCGCGAACTAAAGGCATACGCATTACCACATTTGCCCCTAGTTCCATTAATCTTTCGAGGTTACGACGCACATTTTCATTACCAATACCAAACAGGCTTTTGTGCTCAACGGTATCGATATGTTTAACATCAAACAGGAATAGGTCGACAACTTCGGCTAACTTTTCATAATTCGCTAATGACGTTGTACCTTGTGTTTCAATCGCCGTATTGATCATCATTTTTTTGCATTCACGCAAAAGCTCAACGGCAAAATCTGTCTGTAAACTCATTTCACCGCCACCAATCGTGACACCACCACCAGAGGAAATATAAAAATCGTAGTCCTGCATGATGATCTCCATCATTTCAGAGACCGTGACATCTTTTCCCATAATGTCTAGCGCATCAGAAATGCACACTTCCTCACATTTGCGGCAACCGATGCAGTCAATACTACGATTCACGCGGTGGACTGCTTCCCCTTGTTCATTGGTGGTCATGTAATGGATCCCCGCAGGGCAAACATCCACACATTTCCCACACCCAACGCATTTATCGTGGTAAAACATCACTTGGAACTGGCTACTTAGCCCTTCAGGGTTAGCGCACCAAGGGCAACGAATATTGCATCCTTTAAGAAAGATCAGGGTTCGAATGCCATCACCGTCATAAATTGAGTATTTCTGGATATTAAATATCCGCCCTCTGATTTCTGCCGCTGTGTTCATCATTGCATCTCCAAAACAGTTTCAAACTTATTGTTTTTATTATGTACGGTGGGAATAGCAGCCTATCCCCACCCAGATTTGGTTTAGAATTTCTCAATCACGGTACGGCTGATGATTTCGTCCTGAACCTCTTTACATAACTCAACGAAGTAAGCACTGTAGCCAGCAACACGAACGATTAAGTCACGATATTTCTCAGGTTCTTGCTGTGCTTTTTTCAGCATTTCGTTATCAACGTAGCTGAACTGCATTTGACCGTTACCCAAAATAGATGCCGTTCTTAACAACGTGATTAACCCATTGCGACCTTCTGGTGTATCCAATAAGCCTTTTAAGAACTTAAAGTTATGCACCATACCGATGTTCATCGTTTCCACGTTCATCTTACTGATGGATTTAATAATTGCCGTTGGACCTTGTTTATCTGCCCCTTGAGTTGGGCTGATCCCATCTGACAACGGCATCCACGCTAAACGACCATTCGCAGTCGCTGCGGTTAGCTCGCCAATCGGTGTGTTGTTAGAAATGGATAATGTGCCGTGACTCAATGTGGAATACAGCATGTCGTACTTACGGCACTCGCGTTCCGTCCATTCAGTAATATCCAATGCATATTGGTCGACATAGTTGTCATCATTACCGAACTTAGGTGCATTCAGGCAATCACGACGTAACTCTTCATAACCTTCAAAGTTAGCAAGCAGACCATCACGCACTTGCTCTAAGGTATAGCGCCCCTCTTCATAAACCACTTTGCGAATAGCCGCCATTGAGTCAACGTAAGTTGCTAGACCAGAGAAAATCAGCCCCGGACCGTGGTTAATCATTGCACCACCCGCCGCAACATCTTTTCCTTTCTCCATACAACCTTCCACCAGCAAAGACATCAATGGTTTTGGCGCGACATCACGGTGAACACGCTGACTGATGACCGTACCAATCGCCGACAGGCGAACAATATGGGCAATTTGCGCTTTCACAGCATTATCGAAATCTTCGAAGGTTTTCAGGTTACGCAGATCCCCGGTATCTAAACCTTGGTGGCTATCAAACAGCACCATCCGACCACGGTTCAGAACAAACTCAATGGCGATTGGCCACTGGGTGTAACCCGTTGATGTCCACTGATAAATTCGACCTGATTTTTGTGGTTCCACGCAGCCCATTAAGCAATAGTCGCGAGCATCTTCAAAATCAAAGCCTTTACGCAGCATCATTTTGATATGGGAATCGTCAAAGTGACAGGCAGGGAAGCCCATACCGGCTTTCACTACATCCACGATTTTTTCCATATATTTTTGTGGAGATTGGTTATGAATACGGCATGCTAATGATGGCTGGTAAACTTTAACGAAACGGACTGCATCCATAATTAAGTACGTTAAATCGTTACACGCATCACCACCCGAGCGTTTTTGACCACCCACAGTTAAGTTGATAAATGGCTGATATCCAGCGAAATATTTAGCGCCCAGCTCACTGGACATCCACATTAATTCCGCACATTTGATGATAAACGCCTGCATCATTTCCAGTGCTTCGTCTTGAGTTAAACGACCAGATTGAATATCGCTTTCATACATTGGGAAACAGTATTGGTCTAAACGACCTAATGATAATCCTGTTTGGTTTTCTTCAATTTCAAACAAGGACTCCACAGTCCAAATACTTTGCAGCGCTTCTTGCAATGTTTTTGGAGGGTTCGCCGGTACATTTTCGTTCACTTGAGCAATTGTCAGTAACTCTTCACGTCGTTTCTGATCTGTCTCTTTAGAAGCCAGTTCACGAGCATGTTCAGCAATACGATGAGCATAAGCCACCACACCTTCACAGGTTTCAATTGAGGCTTTATAGAAATAGATGCGGTCGATGTCATCTGGATTTTGCATGCTTAACTCAGCCAGTTTTGCCTGAGCATCCGCTTTAATGCCATTCATGCCTTTAGTGAAAAGCAATACGTCATAACCAGGGCAAGTATCGCCTCCGCCATTGATTTGGTGATAAGACAAGTCACTCACAAAGGTTTCGCCGCTGAATTCCCAAACCCCGGCTTCACGATATTGCGCTTCACAAATTTCATCCAGAGAACGACCTTCCCAGAATGGCGCGATTTCTTCACGAATCACTTTTTTATCTTCTTCGGAGATCACAAATGGATCTTGTGGGCGGGTGCTCATTGTATCGAGCTCGTCCACCACCCAGCACCATGCAATATCAGGTGAAAATGCACCTGCTCGCGCTTTACCACATGGATGACCGACAATCAGCTCTTCAGGCTGAATCAAGATAGGCGCAGTTTCACACGCACGACGGAACGCTTTTGCACGTAATAAAATCGGCGGTAAACCAGGGTTATTCTTCACCACTTCCGTAAAGGCTAATGCGCGATAGATAGACACGCTTGGACGCGCTTCTAAATAACGGTTACGCAAACGCTGTAAGCGAGGCGTTAACCCTTCCATCACTTTGACTTCATTATCTTGTTGAGCTGCTGGTGCTACATTGCTGGCTGAAGCCGCAGAATATTGAGGCTGCGTGCGTGCTTGACCACAATATAAACGAACTTTTAACCCAGCATTAATTGCACTGATATTTTCATGAGCAGAAAGCATCATCGCGGAAAGTTCGTTGATGCAGACTTGCGGATCATTAAGGTAGACTCCACCTTTAAGTGCATCAAACATTGGATAACCATCAATGGCGCGCGTTGCACGCACTTCTGACAACTCAGCCAGTTTTAGCCATAAGCTTTCAACAATCTCGTAAGCCTTTTGTTGAGTTAATCGACCTTGCTCAATATCGCGCTGATAGAATGGATAAACGGCTTTGTCGAAGCCCATTGGGTTCACGGCATAGCTGCCATTTTCTAAATGCAAAATCAGTTGTAATAGGTAGAACGCTTGGCAAGCTTCTTTAAAGGTTTGTGCAGGTTTTGCAGGAACTTGGCGTAATACTTCCGCGCTTTCTTGTAATTCAGCACGACGATATGGGTTAGCTTCTGTGGCCGCAAGATTTTCTGCTCTTACTGCTAAGGCGTTTGCAAAATGGATAGCAGCATCACAGGCATAAATTGCCGCACGGCAGTTGTTTGCCTCATCGATACTATTACGGCTAACGGCACTACCAATATTTCTGACGCGATTTTCTAGCTGATTTTTAATTTCTGCAAACCCGACATTCAGAACGACTAAATAATCCGGTGCGGCGATTGTGCTATCCCCCGCTAAAAACTCATAAATACTCTGGCTGTGTACTTCATCTTCCGTATGGAAGATTGCACCGCGAGGTGTTGAAGATTGGCTACCAATAATCAATTCATCTTGTGCAATAAAAGCGGGGAAATTACGAATAAACTCATAAAAACGCTGAGCGGGTTTAATCGCTTGAGGCGCCCCTGTTAATTGATTTCTGACAGTTTCAAGAATGTTGGCACGTTCGGTAATGATTGAGCAATTGCGAGCACTTAAACGTTCAGCCAGTGTTTTTACACGTGGGGTCAAAGCATATTTGGCCATGTTAGCCTCTCCTGATGTTCTTTCTAGTTCGTTATTCATCACATAAAAAGCGTTAACTATTAAAAAGACTGTCTGTACAGTGCTTCTAGCTGCTTTTCATTTACGTCCCGTGGATTAGTCGGAGTGCAACTATCGCGTAACGCCTGTCCAACCATTTCCCCTAAACGGGCATTAAAATCAGTTTCATTGACGCCTGTAGCGTGAATGCCTTTCGGCATATTCATTTCATCTTTCAATACGTTGATTGCCATAATTAAGCTCTCAACGCCTTCACGTATATTTGAAGCCGGTAAATTAAGTTTTCTGGCTAAATCGGCATAACGCTTCGCCGCGTTGGTTTCACAGCACCCTTCCAGGCCCGCGTTAAACGCCACCACTTGAGCCATCAATAGCGCATTCGCGCGACCATGTGGAATGTGGAACATGCCGCCAAGTGCGTGCGCTAAGCTATGGGTGATCCCAAGGGATGCGTTGGTAAATGCCATTCCTGCAATACACGATGCGTTATGCATTTTTTCACGAGCCACTAAGTTACTGCCGTCGCGATAGCAATCTATTAAGTGAGCAAACACCAACTGAACAGCTTTCTCGGCAAGCGCATCTGAAAAGTCAGAGGCACTGCGTGAAACATAAGCTTCTAGGGCATGGCATAGCACATCCATTCCCGTATCTGCCGTGATAGCGGCAGGGACTGACTTCACTAAAACAGGGTCTAAAATCGCCACATCGGGCAACATAAATTCATCAACCAACACCAACTTCTCAGAGTGAGACTTGATCACTGAAAAAGACGTGACTTCAGAGCCTGTTCCGCTGGTTGTCGGAATAGCCACAAAATGAGGTTTGGCTCTATGGCTGTCTTGGCGGGTATGCCATAGGGAGTAAATAACCGCTTTTGCCGCATCAATCACCGAACCACCGCCCAGTGCAATCACTAAATCTGGATATTGGCTATCCATGATTTTCATGCCTTTTACGATGGACGAGATTTCCGGGTCAGGCACGACATCGTCATACAGAGAAAATGAAATTCCCTGTTGAGATAATCGATGAATCACCTCGTCGGCTAACCCAAATTTCACCATCGCTTTATCGGTTACGATAAACGCGTGCTGGGCGTTAACCTGAGATAAATAATCCAAAGCATTCGCACCGAATTGCACCCTTGGTTTAATCAAAAACTGGTTCATGCGTTATTTACTCCCTACCGTCTCGATACACTTTTTCAACAATGGCAACCACGGACATAGCTTTGTATTTGTCTTTATTCAATGCGAAGTACTCTTCCGCCAGAACAAGGTCATTAATACCTGCGCCTACACTGTCCACCGCAACATACGTTTTGTCCTTCAACGGTTTGAGATCATCGCCAAGCGCCGTGATCATCAGTAAATTACTGCCACTAAGCTCTTGGCATTTCTGCGTTGCGACAACATGCCCTATTACCTTTGCCAAAATCATGATTTACCCGCCTTATCTCAATGAATTACTTATTTAGGCGTCCGAGAACGGCCTTAATAATCTGCTCGACATTCTCTTCCGTGATATCCCCATGAGTGGCAACCGCTTCAACAACATCAGCATGACTCACTGCATTAGCAAATCGGTTATCCGCAGCGCTATTACTCTGAGCTTTTACTGGTTGAGCCTGACGAAAACGGTCATCATCGAGAATGCTGACAGACGCTTGATTTCCATGCCCAGTAGATGCAATTGGCGATGTTGAGTAAGCCGGAGCACTCACTGGTGCGGGTTGTCTCAAATCATCAATGGAACGCACGCCATAACCGACTTTACGGATATTGAGCAAGTTCATCGGACCGACGTTGTCAGAACTAGAACCACCTCCAATCGCTCCACATCCTAATGTCAGCGCTGGCGTAATATTGGTGGTTGCACCAATTCCACCCAGTGCAGCTGGCGTATTAATCAAAATACGGTTAACCGGTTTTTCGAGAGAAAACTGGCGAATAACATCTTCATTTTGAGTGTGGATCACCAGCGTGTGTCCTAAGCCTTCGTTAGTCAGCAAATCAACAACGCGGTGGCACGCAGAACGCCAATCCTCTTCAACATACATGCCTAAGATTGGGCACAGTTTTTCCCGTGAATACGGGTTTTTCGGTGAGACAGTGTCTTGTAATGCAATTAATACTCGAGTGTTAGCAGGAACACTAAAGCCTGCACGTTGGCTCAACGTAATCGCGTCTTTTCCTACGACTTCAGGGTTAATCGTGCCATTCGCTCTCAGTAGCATGGAAGCCATACGTTTCGCTTCATCTTCATTCATGAAGTAAGCGCCTTGGGCTAATAATTCGCGGTGAACGTCGTTGTAAATACAGCGTTCAACAATGATGGATTGTTCTGATGCGCAAATCACACCGTTATCAAACGTTTTGCTGGTAATAATATCACTGACTGCTTTTTTGATATCCGCGCTACGTTCAATGAAAGCAGGACCGTTACCAGGACCACCACTGATGGTTGGTGTGCCAGATGCATAAGCGGCGCGTACCATGCCTTCCCCACCCGTTGCCAGAATGAGAGAAACATCTTTGCTGTGCATTAATTCTTTTGTCGCTTCCAGTGTCAGCATCGTCACGCCATCGACGATACCTGCTGGCGCACCCGCTTCAAGAGCCGCTTTTTTTACGATATCAAGCGTTCTAAAACTACATGCTTTCGCGTTTGGGTGGGGGGAGAAGACGATTGCGTTACCGGCTTTCAAGGCAATCAATGTTTTATAGATAATGGTTGAGGTTGGGTTAGTCGAAGGCACCAGTGCCGTGATCACCCCTAACGGAACACCCACATCCATAACTTTATTGATTTTGTCATCATTAATGATGCCAACTGTTTTCAGATCTTTAATATGTTCATACACACGAACTGAAGCGAACGTATTTTTCAGGACCTTGTCTTGCCACTTCCCAAAACCCGTCTCTTCATTCGCCATTTTTGCTAACTCTTCTGCATGACGAGCAGATTCTGTCGCAATGTGTTTAACAATACTGTCGATTTTCTCCTGCGAAAAAGTCGCAAAGATTTTTTGTGCTTGTTTCGCATTTCTAACCAGCTCTCTAGCCAGTTGTCTGGATTGCAGATCTTTATCTAATGCAACCATGTCTTCCCCCGTACCGGAGTCAAAAGATTAAACTTACTAATTTGTTGTTTTATCTAATACTTCTAATGATTAAGCTTTGTGCTGCTGCGCAATTTTGCCGATATCATTGTGTGGTCTTGCTATCACACGAGAAGTCACCACGGTGCCAACACGCTTCGCAGCTTCGACACCGGATTCAACCGCAGCATTAACGGCACCCACATCGCCTTTTACCATGGCGGTGACGAGCCCAGAGCCGACATTTTCATAGCCGATTAGCTCGACGTTAGCGGCTTTACACATTGCATCAGCAGCTTCGATACACGCCACTAAACCTTTGGTTTCAATTAAGCCAAGAGCTTCTTTCATAAGTAAATTTCCTATTTATTCTGCGACTTTATACTGAGAGACAATTTTCTGGATGTCGCTATGTGGACGAGCGATAACCAGAGAGGTCACGACGGTGCCAATGCGAGATGCAGATTCAACGCCAGAATCAACTGCCGCTTTTACTGCGCCAACATCCCCTTTCACCATGGCGGTGACTAACCCAGAACCCACATTTTCATAGCCAATCAGCACCACGTTAGCGGCTTTACACATCGCATCAGCTGCTTCGATACAAGCAACGAGTCCTTGTGTTTCAATAAGACCTAATGCATCACCCATATTTCCCCCGCAAACGCTATGCTTTATGTTTAATCACGATTTTGTTGATATCGTTATGTGGACGGGCGATGACTAACGATGTCACCACTTCACCAACACGCTGTGCAGATTCAACACCGGAATCTACTGCCGCTTTTACTGCGCCAACATCACCTTTCACCATGGCAGTCACGAGACCAGAACCCACGTTTTCATAGCCGATTAGCTCGACGTTAGCGGCTTTGCACATTGCATCAGCTGCTTCAATACAAGCCACCAAACCTTTTGTTTCAATAAGTCCTAATGCATCACCCATTGTTGTTTCCTCCAAGGAAGCCGTTACGTTTTTCTCTACCCGCAGCACCTAAGAGCCATGTTCCAGAACGTTGATGCCTCTTAACTGTGAGTAAACATTTATGCCAATTGAGTCTGCGTGGTGATTAATTGAACGCAGCTTTTGGCTTCAAAATCACTATAATCCCCAAAAAATAAAACAAAATATAAATCCATGAAGTGAAGATAATTAGAATAAAAATCCAGAATTTATAATTAACAGACAGCAAATTCACACCTCTATGCTAATAAACTGGAAAATTCACGTATCTATCTGGTGGAAGAAAAAACCATAAATGCGGATAACAGGTTTATTGGAGGAATGGTTAACAAGATGTGATTGAGCTGATGCGAGAAGGTAATTTGGTCAATAATAAGTGTGGTTTGCCTCACGCCCGAGCCATAAGCTAATGAGAAATGGGAGGATCAGAATATAAGAAGAAAGGGGAATACTGTGTTTTACGAGGCACACCGCGTGATAGCACTGATTGCCAGACAGTAAAATCATATCAACGTGTTAGTTAACGTTGCCCAGTAAACCAATAGGAATGAATGTGTGGGTAAGCCCCCACGCTGTATGGACTATCAATCAAGCCCACGCGCTTATTTAGGCGTACAGATAAACAAAGGGGAATTAATTGAACTCAAGAGTAGCGCTTTATCATTGAGTTTTTGGGCATTGATAAATAAGCCATCATGGCTATCTGACATTTCCCGCATAAAATAATCAAAAATCACATTAGGGGATTCATCAATCGAGGAAGCACTGGCTTCCCAGTGGCTAATATTATAGTGCTGTTCCGTTGGCGAAATACGTTTGCTGGTGTATTTGAATTTGACATATCGTTGTAAATAAAGCCATCCAGCGCTGGAGGTCGTATATCCCTCGACAACAATAGAGCCCTCGCCGTTCGCCCCAAAATTAAAGTGAATATTACCGTTAACGTTTTCATCTTTCATATTCTCAAAACGCATAATCCCCTTGGTTGAACACGCCATTTGACCGGAATTTTTATTGGCCAATACAACTGACTGTGTATAAATCACAACACACGCGAAGATCAGCGCACTCACGAGACATAATAGCTTTCCCGATATTTTCATTATGGCTTCCAAGAATAATAAAAGTAATTATCGCAATAACTAAATGGGTTGGATTCATTGGCAGCGCAATGAGCGAGAAAGACGCGCCCTAAACCATTTTTTTGTAATTTATCCCCATAAAAGAAGACAAAACGCTCTTTATCATTACACGCCAAATTTAAATTTTTTCTAACTTTATCAAAATTTTGCACATAGTTATCAGCAACGAAAGCGTTAATCATTTTTTCATTAGATAACACATCGCAGCTGGTATGTTCTAACGTTGGCAAAATCATTGGTGCGGAGGGCTGAGATGAGAAATAGCTCATCGTTGCCAATAAAATGGAGCAACATAAAAAAGCCGCACTGGCTAGATACCAGCAAACTTCACGTTTCTGTTTTGGTAATGAATGCGGTAATTTTTCAGAAGGAGATTCGGTAGGTTTAGTCTCTAAAGAAGGTGCCAGAACCACTTCGGCTTTTTGTATTTCACTTAAACTGTTTAATAAGCGAGTGGTATTGAGCGTCTCTTCATCGAGTAATTCCAATAAAATCTCAGAATTAAACTCTAAACGCCCACGTGCAACGGTGACAATAATATTTTCAATACCGTATTGTCGAAATGTTTTCCTTAGCAGGCTGAGATATTGATTTAAATTACTATTTGATGAAACCAGACCATTATCATCCCAAACCGCCTTAAGTACTTCATCACGGGAAACTACGCCTTTTTTTTGAATCAAATAGAATAAGAGTGCATTAGCCGTAATAGACAACTGAGTATCCACCTCATCTTTTTTTAAAGATAAAGTGCCATCAACAGCATCATAAATAATGAAGGCATTGATTTTATATTTCATTATCGCCTCATTGTATGTTTAGACGTATTTTCCCTTGGAAAACTAACCCATTTCTTCAAACGAAATTTGTGTTAATCGCTGAATGATGGCATTACGCTCTTGGCTCGATAATGTAGGACCTTCCGTTAACGCAGATAACCACAGTCCATCGGCGGCATAGCGCACTAAAGCCCCCAAATAGCCATTATCAAATGCATCACCTTGGGCTAGATGCCCTAACATCCAATCACGCCAGCATTTACGCAACACTGGCTCTGTGGGCATAGCCAATGATAAAAGTGCGAGCTGAAAACTTTCATCGGAGTCTTTAAGCTCGCCAACGTAGTGCAAATAGGCGCGAGAAAATCGCCCATAAGGATCGGAATCATTCGCCATAATGGCGGCAATACGCACATCCATAATGTCTAATAGCTGGATAAACAATGCATGAATAAGTTCTTGTTTACTGGGGAAATGGTGCATTAATCCCCCTTTGCTCACACCCGCTTCTCTAGCAACAGCATTCAGCGACAGCGCCGCAATACCTTCTCGACCAGCGATTATCCTAGCTGCCTTTAGCAACTCTTCTTGTCGTTTGATTGGATCTTTTTTTCTTGGATGCGCGAGTGTGTTCATGGGGATGAATAATACCGACCAGTCGGTATGTTCTATTTTGACTCGTATCAATGAAGATAATATTGAGAGGAATTAAATACGAATAGTGTAATTGAGGTCACAGTATTCTTTTTTAGCCACCCTAAATCACAAAGTTAATTTGAAAATATAAACAAATAACGCAATGAATTTCCTGCAATTTACAATTGGATAAAATTAAATTTAACTTAATTTATTTTTAATGAATTTTATTATGCTAAATTATTAAAGAAATTCCTATTCCAAAGAAAATATACGAACTCGTTGTATTTTCACAACATAAGAAGAGGTTTTGATTATGTCCAATCAGTATAATATCGGTGTGGTTGTTGGTAGTTTACGTGCTGACTCTTATAATCTAAAAGTCGCTAAAGCCATCACTAAATTATTCCCATCTAATTTCACCTTTAAATTTATCAACATTGCCGATTTACCTCTCTATAACCAAGAAGCCGATCAAAATGTACCCGCGGTAGTCGCTAATTTTAAGAGCCAAATCAAAGCCTCAGACGGTATTATCTTCGCAACACCGGAATATAACCGCTCAATGCCAGGTGTATTAAAGAATGCGATTGACCAAGGTTCACGTCCTTGGGGTGATAACTCATGGGATGGTATTCCTGCGGGAGTATTAGGGGTTTCGATTGGTAATATTAGCACCGCAATTGCCCAACAACATTTACGCAATAGCCTTGCATTTCTTAATATGCCGACGATGAATCAACCTGAGTGTTATTTAAAATGGTATGACGGCATGGTGGATGAGCAAGATACTATTTCCCCAAAAAGTAAGGATTTCTTGCAGCCTTGGGCAGATAACTTTGCCAAATTTGTTATCCATAATAGTGTGCGTTAATCACTGATTTTATATATAAAAAAGGCATCACCAAGGTGATGCCTCTGACCATTTCCAAACAGAATCGATATTAACGCCCTGCTTTCAGCTTTTGGAAATACTCTTCATACAGAATATTAGTATTCCCCACATCGCTTTGCCATTCTCCTTTTTTCAATACCTCTTCCGATGGGTAGAGAGATGGGTCATTGGCGATTTCCGTAGGCAGTAATTTTTTCGCTTCTAAGTTTGGTGTCGGATAACCGATAGACTCCGCCACTTGCGCCGCAATTTCAGGGCGTAATAAGAAATCAATAAGCTTGTGCGCCCCTTCCACGTTCTTCGCATTGGCAGGGATAGCTAAGCTGTCCATCCAGAAAATACCGCCCTCTTTTGGCCATACAACTTCAATCGGTAAGCCCGCTTGTCTTGCCACAAATGCCGAGCCGTTCCACAACATACCGACATCCACCTCACCTTCAATATACGGAGTGGCAGGGTTGTCTGAGTTAAATGCCAGAATATTTGGACGCAATTTTTGCAGTTCGTTATAAGCTTCTTCAATCTGCTTTGGATCCGTAGTATTGCCAGAATAACCCAGCTTTGTCAGCGCCACTTGGAACACTTCGCGGGCATCATCCATCATCAGTAAGCTGTTTTTGTATTCCGGCTTCCAAAAATCTGCCCATGAAGTGACGGACTTAGGATCAACCGCGTCACCATTAATTCCAATCCCTGTTGCGCCCCAA
This sequence comes from Providencia sp. wls1922, assembly GCF_009706505.1. Lineage (NCBI taxonomy): Bacteria > Pseudomonadati > Pseudomonadota > Gammaproteobacteria > Enterobacterales > Morganellaceae > Providencia > Providencia sp. wls1922. The sequence goes on from NZ_WLUG01000052.1 coordinate 15,856, forward strand.
ATATAAGGCACTGAATAATCGTTATTTGGGTCAAATTCTTTATGAATAAGGTTTGGATCGAGGTTTTTAAAGTTAGGCAGTTTTGTCTTATCAATCTTTTGCAGCATGCCTTCTTTGCTCATTTTGTCGATAAAATAAGTCGATGGCACCACTAAATCGTAAGCCCCTTCTTTATAGGTTTTCAATTTAGTGTACATGCTTTCATTGGATTCATAGGTGGAGTAAATCACCTTGATCCCAGTCTCTTTAGTAAATTGCTCTAATAAACCGGGGGGAACATATTCTGTCCAGTTATAGAAATACAGTACGTTTTTGTTATCGTCAGCGGCAGTTGCCGTGCCAATGCTTGCAGCCATTAAACCTGCGGCTAGCAGATAGGACCATTTTTTCATCACTGATTTTCCCTCAACAAAGTGCTTTTTATCTATCTTCATAGGCTCAGTTAAAGCCTACCCTCTCGCCTGATGGCATGGAAAGATGGGGTGCCCAAATGACACCCACCAAGTACAACTTAACGTTTTGATGACTTCGCGACAGCATTTTTACCGTGTTTATCGCGCATAACCCACTGGCTTAAACAAACCAAAACCAGCGACATCAGCAACAAGACCGTTGCCAGTGCATTCACTTCTGGGGAGACCCCTACTTTTACCATTGAGTAGATTTTCAATGGTAAGATTTCATAGCTTGGTCCCGTCACAAAGGAAGAAACCACCACATCATCCATTGATAAGGTAAAGCTCAGCAGCCACCCTGCGACAATCGCAGGCAGCGCTAATGGCAGAATGATTTTCCGTAAAATGGTAAATTCCCCCGCCCCGAGATCCCGCGCCGCTTCCAACATTTTCACATCAAAATCTTTCAATCTCGCGTATACCGTCACCACCACAAAAGGCAGGCAGAAGGTGATATGTGAAAATAACAGCGACCAGAAACCTAATGAGACGCCAAGGATCATAAACAGGACGAGCAATGAAATTGCCATCACAATATCGGGAGACATCATCACCACAAACAGCATTCCGCCGACAAATGGCTTGCCTCTAAAACGATAACGAAAGAGAGCAACAGCGGTTAATGTGCCGATAATGGTCGCAAACGTCGCTGAAAGTACCGCCATGGTCAATGAATGCCCTGCGGCTTCAAGCAGGCTGTCATTATTGCTCAGTAACTCATACCATTTGGTCGAAAAACCTTGCCACTGAATACCAAAACGCGATTCATTGAATGAGTTCACAATCAAGATAATGATTGGAATATAAAGATACGCGTAGATGGTGGTCATAAAGCCACCACGCAAAATACGTCCTATCATTCTTCATACGCCTTTTTATTCAAAAGCTTAGCAGCTCGGTAGTACACATACAGCAGCAGCCCCATCATCACCGTGAGGAAAATACTGGTTGCAGCCCCAAACGGCCAATCGCGAATATTCAAGAACTGACTCTTAATGACGTTACCAATCAGCAGGTTTTTCGCCCCGCCCATTAAATCCGCCACGTAGAACAGCCCCATAGCTGGCAGCAACACTAATAAGCAGCCCGCAATAATTCCCGGCATGGTCAATGGAATAATAATCTTCACAAAAGTTTGGCATTTATTGGCGCCCAAGTCCCGCGCCGCTTCTAAGTAGGATTTATCCAGCTTTTCAATACTGGAATAGAGCGGCATCACCATAAATGGCAATAAGATATAGATTAAGCCCAATACCACCGCTTCTGGGGTATACATCAATTTCAGCGGCTTATCGATAATGCCAATCCACAGCAAAAAGTCATTCAAATACCCTTTGGTACTTAAAAACACTTTTAAGCCATAAATACGGATCAATGAGTTGGTCCAAAATGGCACAATCAGCAGAAATAGCATCAGCGGTTGGATGCGCTTAGGCAGCTTCGCCAAAATAAACGCAAAGGGGTAGCCGATCACAAGGCAGAAGAAAGTGGCGATCAACGCCATATTCAACGAATGCAGCATCACTTGGGCATACATCGGGTCTGACAGACGGATGTAGTTGTCCCAAGTAAACACCAGATCCACCAGATTCGTATCACTGCGCGTGAAGAAACTGGTGCCAATGATCATTAAGTTTGGCAGAAAGACGAAGAGTAACAGCCAAGCGACGACGCCCGTGATAATCACATTCTGCAAGATTTTATGCTTACGAATGATCATCCAGAACTACCTCCCAGCTTTCAACCCAAGTCACAGCAACTTTTTGGTTAAGGGAGTGGTCGACATCAGGGTCATCTTCGTTAAAGAACTCGCTGACCATAATAATTTTGCCATCTTCCATCTCAACCACTGAGTCTAACGTCATACCTTTATAGTTACGTTCTCGCACGTAACCGATCAGCCCTGGGTGATTATCGGCGTCATTGACTTCTTCAACGCGTAAATCTTCAGGGCGCAATAAGACGTTTAAATGCTGACCTTCTGTGACCGGTAAATCGGTGAAAATATCACATTCATGCCCTTCAACGTTAGCACGAATACGTTGTTCATCAATACGATGCAACACTTTTGCATCAAAAATATTGATTTCACCGATAAATTGAGCAACAAACAGGTTTTTCGGCTCTTCGTAAATTTCACGCGGCGTACCATCTTGCTCAATTTTCCCTTCACGCATCACAATGATACGGTCAGACATGGCCAGTGCTTCTTCTTGGTCATGAGTCACAAAAATAAACGTAATCCCCAGCTTGCGCTGTAAGGCTTTCAGCTCATTTTGCATCTGCTTACGCAGCTTATAATCCAGCGCAGATAAAGACTCATCCAACAACAGAACCTTGGGACGATTGACAACCGCACGCGCAATTGCCACACGTTGTTGTTGACCACCTGAAAGCTGGTTCGGCATACGCTCTGCAAAATCCGCCAATTGCACCATATGCAAGGCTTGCTCCACTCGTTTTTGAATGTCCGCTTTGGGTGTTTTTTGCATGCGCAAACCAAATGCCACATTTTCAAATACGGTCATGTGTGGAAATAATGCATAGCTTTGGAAAACAGTATTCACGAAACGTTGTTCCGCAGGAATATCTGTAATGTCCTGACCATCAAGAATAATTTGACCGTCATCCACATCTTCTAATCCAGCAATCAGACGTAAAACCGTCGTTTTACCGCAACCAGAAGGCCCTAAAATGGTGAGAAACTCCCCATTTCGGATCGTGAGGTCAAGCTCAGAAATAATTTGTTTGCCATCAAAACCTTTATTTAAAGATTTTAATTCGACGAGTGGTGTGAGAGAAGTTGTCTCAGTCATTTATAATACACTCTATCCCTAGGAATAATGCAGATAGAACCGCCACCGTTAAAGACTGTTAAGCCCCCAGGAGAACCCCAGCAAAGCCCAAAACCAGTAGCGCCATTTTTAATAAAACAATAAGGGCTGCATAATAAACACTGTTAATGAAAATTGAAAGCCATTTTCAACACTTTGTTTGCCTTTCACTATGAATTTAAAACAAATAAAAGTGATTTATGATAAAAATAAGTGACATAGCCATATTTTTCATAGCTTTGTGCTTATCTATCATTTTTCATTATAGAACCAGAAATAAAAGAAACATTAAAAGAATATTAAATTCAATACGTTAAATAAAAAACCAAACCAAACTATCGATTAAGATAACTTACCCAAGTAATAATAAAAGTCCACTTTCCTTTTATTTTCACTCTGTATTTTATTTATTATTTCTAGAATGCTAACCAACCATAAATGATCAATTAATCCGCTAACCTATTAGAGTATTTATGGAAAAATTGAATGCATAAAATCTAAATTAACTGCCCCTCGATAACATGAATAACAAATAGTTAAACCCAATACCCATAATTAATTTATGTGATTAGCTTCATACTTTGAATTTGAATATTAGTTTCTTGGCAAAGTTTAACCAAAGTCATATTTTCTTTTACATCCCTTTGAATATAATGGGTAATTATTCTAATTGCATTCAGACTATTATCCCTATAAACGATTATCCCGCCTGACAAAACAAGCGGCATTTAGAACAAAAAGCCTATAAATAATTTATTTCTTATATTTTCCGCTAAAATTAATATGTGAGTGAGCAAAATGGCTAATAAAGAGTTTTTTTACCAAGAACCTTATCCGCTATCTGAGGATAAAACCGAATATTACCAAGTCTCTGATAAATATGTTTCTGTAGAACAATTTGCTGGGAAGCAAATGTTAAAAATTGAGCCAGAGGCTTTAACCCTTCTTGCTGAACATGCAATTTACGAATCCCAGTTCTTTTTAAGACCTGCCCACCAAAAACAAGTCGCCGCGATTTTGCACGATCCAGAAGCCAGTGAAAACGACAAGTATGTCGCCCTGCAATTACTGCGTAACGCCGAGATTTCTGCGAAAGGTGTTCTGCCAAACTGTCAGGATACGGGAACCGTTGCCGTCGTCGGGAAAAAAGGCCAACAAGTTTGGACTGGCTGTGATGACGAAGAATACCTCTCTCGAGGCATTTATAACGTTTTCCAACACGAAAACCTGCGTTTTTCGCAAAATGCCCCGCTGGATATGTTCAACGAAGTCAATACAGGCACCAACTTGCCCGCACAATTTGATATTTTTGCCACCACGGGTGATGAATACCATTTCTTGTTTGTTAACAAAGGTGGCGGCTCTGCAAATAAATCTGCCCTTTATCAAGAAACTAAAGCAACACTGACCCCGGCTAAGTTGAAAAACTTCTTAGTTGAGAAAATGAGAAACTTAGGGACAACTGCTTGCCCACCGTATCATATCGCATTCGTTATCGGCGGCACTTCCGCAGAAACCACGCTGAAAACAGCCAAACTGGCTTCGGCAAAATACTATGATAACCTACCAACGACAGGTAATGAGTATGGTCGTGCATTCCGTGATGTTGAGCTAGAAAATGAGTTATTAGAAGCGTCACGCCATCTCGGCTTTGGTGCGCAATTTGGTGGTAAATACTTTGCCCACGATGTGCGTGTTATTCGCTTGCCTCGCCATGGTGCTTCTTGCCCGATCGGTTTAGCCATTTCTTGCTCTGCTGACCGCAATATCAAAGCAAAAATCACCAAAGACGGCTTGTGGCTGGAGAAAATGGAGCATAACCCAGCACAATATATCCCTGAATCGATGCGCCATCAGGCAGAAGGAACCGTAGTTCATATCGACCTCAACCGCCCAATGAAAGATATTTTGGCCGAGTTGAGTAAACACCCTGTATCGACCCGTGTATCCCTCAGTGGTCCACTGATCATCGCTCGTGATATCGCCCATACCAAACTCAAAGAGCGCTTAGATAATGGTGAAGACTTACCACAATACTTTAAAGATCATATGGTCTATTACGCAGGTCCTGCGAAAAAACCTGAAGATATGGTGTCGGGTTCTTTAGGCCCAACAACGGGTAACCGTATGGACCCATACGTTGACCTATTCCAATCCCATGGCGGTAGTATGTTAATGTTGGCAAAAGGTAACCGTACCCAAGCCGTGACTGACGCCTGTAAAAAACACGGCGGTTTCTACCTTGGTAGCATTGGCGGCTCCGCGGCTATTTTGGCTCAAGAATTCGTGAAGAGCTTAAATTGCCTCGAATACCCAGAGTTAGGTATGGAAGCGGTCTGGAAAATGGAAGTGGAAGGGTTGCCTGCCTTTATTCTGGTGGATGATAAAGGTAATAACTTCTTTGATATTGTGCAGAATGACACCTGCAAGAAATGCGTTAAATAATGACCTAGTACGATAAATCTTCCACATCATTGCCTACTTTACTCACATTAAAGTAGGCAATTTTTTGTTTCGCGCTTTTTATCTTCGGTCATTATGCACGGGTAATTGATGAGTGACACAGTGTATCCCACCCCCTCCCGCTGCAATGACATCAATATTAAGCATGATAATGTCTCGGCCTGGGTATAGCATTTCAAGGAGCTGCTTCGCATCATGATCTGCCTGCTTGTCCCCAAATTCAGGCGCAATAACGGCACCATTGATGACAAAGTAATTAATGTAACCCGCAGCGAAATCAGGGTTATGTCGGCTAAAGCGAGTTTGTCGCAGAGTGCTAGGTGGCGACACCGTATAAATTTTCAGTTTTCGTCCGTCAGCATCCGTCGCATTTTCTAAAATCTCCATGTGCTTGCGCGTGACTTCATAGTCAAAAGAGTCCGAATCATTATCGAGATTTATCAAAATAACCCCAGGCTTCACAAAACGAGCGTAGAAATCGACATGCGCATCCGTAATGTCTTTTCCTTTAATACCTGGCAACCAGATGATTTTACGTAATCCTAATGCTTTTTTTAGCTCTTCCTCTATCTGATCTCGGGTTAAATTAGGGTTTCGATTATCATTTATCCAACTACTTTCCGTCATTATCCCTGTACCATGACCATCAACCTCAATCCCTCCACCCTCTCCAGTTAAGCGACTGATAAGTGGGGTAATCACACCAAAATGCTGCGCTTGGAACTTTGCCAATTGGGCATCGTTATCATGTTGCTGCTTATTGCCCCAACCATTGAAATTAAAATCAACGGCATTGAGTCCCCCTTTTGGATTAACCACAAAATTGGCTCCGATATCACGCATCCATATATCATCGAGCTCTGTCGTGATAAAACGCGTATTTTGGCTACCACACATTTCCTCAGCTAACTGACGCTCATTTTCTCGACAAAAAACCACCACAGGCTGGTACTCAGCAATCGCTTTAGCGATACTCCCTAATGTTATTTGCACATCTGTAGTGAATTCACCCCAAATTGCTTTTTGGGCACCGAAGGCAATGAAAGCACACTGCTGTAATTCCCCTTCATCTGGCATCATTCCCCATTTTTCACTCTGCGAACTCCCTATTGCAACTGGTGATATGCCAAAAGAGGCTGCAACGCCTATGGCACTAATGACTGAGGTTTGTCGGATAAACTGACGACGAATAGGCATACTGGGTTCCTTAATACTCATTATGATAAGTAATACTATTCAGTGATTTTCAATACACCTATCTTAATGCCCTTGATAGCCATAAAACTAACGATATAATTAGCGCGCAACTGATTAGATGAGCTTATCAAGAATGCTAAAATATTGGCCACCATTAAATGCATTGCGCGGTTTTGAAGCGGCCGCCCGATTGGGAAGTTTCCATCAAGCCGCAGCGCAATTGCATGTCACACAATCTGCAATTAGTCAGCAAATTCGTAGTTTAGAAAGCCAACTCGAGCAGCCACTATTTATTCGACAAGGACGCAGTGTCACGCTCACAGATGCCGGGCAGGATTTTTACACTAGTGTTCAGGATACATTGAAACAATTAGCGATTGGGGTACGCAGGCTCGATCAGTATCGAAAATCTAACCAACTTATTGTGAACACAACGCCTGCATTTGCTCGTCACTGGCTATTACCTCGACTTGGACAGTTTCAACAACGACACCCTGACATTGATATCTGGTTATTCACCACCTATGACGTACCCAATATGGAAATGGAAACGATTGATATCGCGATCCGTGATGACCTAGCCATACAAAATGAATGTACTTTTGAAGTGTTATATCAGGATAGTCTCTACCCAGCTTGCCACCCTAGCCTGCTCGGTGCTAAATCGCCTTTAACGCTACACGGCGAGCGAGAAATGGATTGGAGTAACTGGGTTATTGGCGGTGGTGAATCAGTTGGACAATCACAAAAAGGAGTGAACTTTTCAGATCCGAGTCTGTTATTAGATGCCGTCAGCCAAGGATTGGGGATCGGATTAGTCAGTCAATTACTCGCTGCACACGCTCTAAATTCAGGGCAATTAATTCCACTCACCGAGCAGCGCGTAACAGGCGCTAAATGGGCATGGTTAATTCATAAAGACGCTGAACTCAACCCATTAACACAATATTTCCGCCAATGGTTAATAGCCGAAATGGCAACATGTTCAGCGCAAAACGAATAAAACCTTGGGCCTTTTACGTGCTGCACCCAAGGTCTTTTCAACTTATTTATCAACGACAACGTTCTTATTCACCACATCCTGCTCGCTATTGCCTACCATCAAAGCAAATTTGCTAATCGGGTCAGTGCTGTAGGCATACAGGCGTTTTAGTGCATAAGGGTTATCACCGAGCTTGACCTTACCTTGGATGGTAGACACCGCAATATGTAAGCCCGCTTCTTTTGCCGCATCAATCGCCGTTTGGTTATAGGCACCGAACGGGTAAGCTAAATAGCGCTGATCTCTTTCGAATTTCGCCAATGCTTTCATTGAACGTTTAAAATCCAGCATGATCGTGTGCTCTTTACGGCTAAAAATAATCGGGTTATTACGGTTATCTAAGCGATGTAAAAAGTGCGTATGGGATTGAATGTTGAAAACATCTTGGCTCTCTTTAATTTCTTGCTTACTCATAAATTGCAGAGAATCCGGATCCCATTTTTGCGGCTGAGTTTTGATACGCGAAGAGATGACAAACAGCGTCGCCTGTTGCTGGTTATCTCTTAAAATAGGCAATGCATAGCGATAAACGGATTTAAGCCCGTCATCAAACGTGAGTACCACAGCACGCCCGGGTAAATTCGCACTCTTATTTAAATAACCTTCCACATCTTCGAGCGATAATGTTTGATACCCCATCTCTTTGAGGTAATTCATTTGCTCACGAAAAGCATCAACCGAGGTTGTCGTCGAAGTATGGCGAAAGTTTTTATTTTCACCGTCCTCGAGAATATGGTGATAAGTAAAAATAGGAATGCCTTTATCAATCGCCACATCATTTAAGCGAACATAACCCAGACGATCCCCGAGGCGAATGGTTAACCATGAGGTTTTGTCCCCATCTTCATCCGTTTTGATCATTCGAGCTAATACGGGATAGCGAAGATTTTCCCATAAAGAGGCGATTTGCCGCGAATCTTCATCAGTTGCACTGAATACCGGCGTTTTTTGGCTTGTAATCAAATAATCATAAACTGGGTTTTTAAGATCGTTTAAACGGTCATCTTCAGGGATATTCCGAGGCTTCTTTTTGGATATCTGAGTGCTTTTAACATAGGCGAAATCATTACCAAACTGTAGGGCATTATAGTCACCATTTGGACTATAGGCGTAAAAGCCATTGTCTGGATTGATCTCTCCAACAATACGCATTTGACCGCCTACAATAGCAAAGATGTTTTCTGGCGCTTTTGTCTGAATCAATTTGGGAGGTACATCCACAAGCTCCCAATTATCAAGATTGATCGCTTTTGAACCACTGATAATTAAATTATTATTTTTTATATCCGCAGCATGTGAAACAGAAAAAAGATTAACGAAAAAGATCAAAAATAGAAAAAGTACTCGATTAGACATGTCCTTTCCACTCAGTATCACCAATACACCGCGCCAGTTTAAACCGACTTACAATTTAACCCTATACCCTGATAAAAATATTTTTGCATGGCAAAGCCACGATAATACGTCCGTGGCTGTTGTTATAGATAATTTGCTATAGGTAATTTGTTATGGATAATTGTATATGGCATTCAATAGACACTGAGCGAGTTAAAACCTTTCAATTAAATGAAAAATAAATTTATCAACTTATTAACAATAAAATGAATAGTCTTAAAATAACGTATTTAAAAAGAAATAAACTCTACTTTTGCCCGTAATACGCATTTTTTCCATGTTTACGTAAATAATGTTTATCCAGTAACTCTTGCTGCATATCGTCAATTTTAGGTGTCAATTGACGCGTAAATAAATTCATATACGCAATCTCTTCCAATACCACTGCATTGTGTACCGCATTATGAGCATCTTTGCCCCAAGCGAATGGACCGTGGCTATGGACTAATACCGCGGGAATATCCTTTGTAGAAATTCCGAGCTGTTTAAATGTTTCAATAATCACATACCCAGTTTCTCTCTCATATTCACCCGCTATCTCACTTTCTGTCATTTTACGGGTGCAAGGTATTTCACCATAAAAATAATCGGCATGTGTAGTACCTAATGCACTTAGTGGTAGGCCAGCTTGTGCCCAAATAGTTGCATGGCGCGAATGGGTATGAACGATACCACCAATCTCGGGAAAAGCTTGATATAGCGCTAAATGGGTATCAGTGTCAGAAGAAGGCTTATATTTTCCTTCGATGACTTCACCAGTGGTTAATGAAACAACCACCATGTCATCCGCTTTCATGGTTTCATAATCCACCCCGGAAGGCTTAATCACCATCAAACCGGCTTCGCGGTCTACTCCACTTACGTTACCCCACGTAAACGTCACTAGCTTATGTTTGGGTAATTCAAGATTCGCCTCAAATACTTGCTGTTTTAATGTTTCCAGCATGATTACCTCCCTAGGTGTAAAAAGATGGCGTGAATACGATATGAAAATAGCGAGTCATATCAACGACAAGGTTCTCTTTTATTCTCTATTTACTGTCGATGAATAGACGTTGTTCTTATTATTAAGGTAAACAGATTTAGCTGAATAAAAAAGTCCGACGCTTTACAAATCATTAACAAAACAACATAAATCAGTCACACTCGGTCATAATCGGTCTAATTAAAACAAAAATACGCCTAATAAAAATGCCCAAATATGTGAAAGTTGATTAATGCTTCGTCTAGTTTCTGTCTATATACCGCCATATTTAGTGATCTAATTAACGATAAAAATGAAAATATAAATGTTTGTTTCATATAAACGTGATCAATAACTCTATAAATAGCTTTGTTTGTTTCTATCCGTTATTACATGAGTCGAATCACGACAAAAAAAATTCAGCGCTGGCACACTATTTATCGTGGAAAGAATGTTTATCGCGGAAAGAATGTTTGTCATAGATAATAATAAACGCCATGGGCTGAATAGGAGTTTTGAGATGCTACAAGCTGAACGCCACCGATTAATTTGCTCCCATGTTTCTCAACATGGCTCAGCGTTAGTGCGCGATTTAGCTCAACTTTGTCACGTATCTCAAGAAACTATTCGCCGGGATTTAACGGTACTAGAACGTGAAAAACGTTTAATTCGTAGTTTTGGTGGTGCGGTTGCCACTGAACAAGATGAAAGCCCGGTACTGAATGTAATGCCCTCTTCGGTCAAACTCAGTCAAATGGTCGATGGTGCAGAATCCTTTCGTAAGAGAACGGAAGAAAACCCAGATGCGAAAATGAAAATCGCCAAAGCAGCATTGAAGTTTATTCAGCCGGGTGACTGCATCATGATGGATAACAGCAGCACATGCTGGTTTCTGGCGAGGCAAATACCCGATATCGATATTACGGTGGTCACCAACTCCGTCAAAATCATTCAAGCATTAGCATGCCGAGATCGCGTTCGCGTCATTGGCATTGGTGGAGAATATTCAGAACGCCATGATGATTTTCATGGTCCTATTTCTGAAAGTATCATCCGTAGCTTTCAAATTAAAACGTTATTTTTATCATGCCAAGGATTCAATATTGAAACTGGCGTTCGAGATGGCAGTGAAGTTAATGCCAAATTAAAAAATATTATGATTCAGGTTTCTGAGAATTGTGTGTTATTAGCGGATAATAATAAATTAGACCAATATGCTTTTAGCCAAGTTTGTACCTTAAATGATATTAACGTGTTAATTACCAATAAACTTAATGATAAAAACTTCAAACAAGTATTTCCGAAGTTAAACATTATTGAATGTGATAAATAGTATTCAGTGTAATAAAGAGTATTTATATCGATGATAGTCGCAGCGTAACTAAATGAGTAAATTAAGCAATTTGTTTTTATTTTAAATAACCGAATTACACCAGGCAGCAAAGAAACCTATTAATTAAATTAACGATTAATAGAAATTAATTATATCTATCCGATTAAACAAAACATTAACCCTATGTTGATGAGCATGGCTGTATATGCACATCATCTCTGAGGAATATAACGATGAATATGAAAAAATTAGTTTTACCTTGCTTAATGGGCGCCGCACTGTTTTCCAACATGGCGATGGCTGAATCACAGAAAGCACAAAAGCCATTTACCATGGGTGTTGTGGTGAAAGTGGGGGGGATTCCTTGGTTTAACGTCATGGAGCAAGGGATCACTGAAGAAGGTAAAAAACTCGGCGTTAATGCATTCCAAGTGGGTCCAACCACCGCTGACCCTGCAGAACAAGTTCGTGCAATTGAAGATTTAATCGCGAAGAAAGTCGATGTTATCGGCGTCGTTCCTAACGATGCAAAAGTCCTTGAGCCGGTATTAAAGCGCGCCCAAGAAGCAGGCATCAAAGTGATTACTCACGAATCCCCAGATCAAAAAAATGCGGATTGGGATTTCGAATTACTGGATACCCAAAGCATGGGCGCTAACCATATGAAAGATATGGCAGCATGTATGGGTGAAGAAGGTAAATACGCCATGTTCGTGGGCAGCCTGACGGTACCTTTAGTCAACGAATGGGCTGATGCGGCAATCGCTTACCAAAAAGCACACTATCCAAAAATGCAAATGGTCGATGACCGCTTTGGTGTAGCAGAATCCGTTGATGATTCTATGCGTACTGCAAACGACCTGCTGTCTAAGCATAAAGATCTGAAAGGTATCATGTCATTTGGTTCTCAAGGACCTATCGGTGCGGGTCGCGCTATCGACAAACGCCGTAAAAACGCTGAAACCTGTGTATTCGGTACATTCACGCCGGGTCAAGGTATCAAACTGTTAGAAAAAGGCGCAATTGACGGCGGCTATATCTCTAACCCGAAAGTGGCTGGTCAAGTTTTCGTTCAAGTCGCTACGGCAATGATGAATGGCGAAGAGATCAAAACTGGTGTCAGCATCGGTGATATGGGTGAGATAAAAGTGAGTGGCAACACCATCCTCAGCGACAACCCAGTTAACCTGAATATTGAAAACACCAAAAAGCTGGTTGAAGTCGGTCTGTAAATTCGCGCTACATAATAAAAATACGACAACAGTATTATTTTGTTCCACATAGTTTAAGTGACAACAGCACCCTATTTAGGTCTGATAGCGGTGTCTGTTGTCACTCTGAATCTGACGACACAGTCAACACCAGGACTCCACTATGACAGCCGAAAAAAACTCCCCACTGATTACGTTACGGGATCTTTCCAAAAGCTTTGGTGGTCATCGTGCATTACGCAATATCGACTTGACGCTAAACAAAGGTGAAGTTCATTGTTTAGCGGGCACCAATGGCTGCGGAAAAAGTACGTTAATTAAAACCATTAGCGGCGTTTATGCTCCCGATGAAGGTAGCGAAATTGAAATAGATGGCAAACGATACTCTCGCCTGACCCCAGACAAAGCGCGAGAGCTTGGCGTTCAAGTTATCTACCAAGACTTATCCTTATTTCCTAACTTAACCGTGGCAGAAAACATCGCCTTTGAACTGAATTTAAACGGTTATTTTGGTTGGTTTCAAAAAGGGAAAGTGAGGGAAAAAGCGTTACAAATTCTCAAAGAACTTGAGTTCACCATTGACCCTGACACCCCAGTGCAGTTTCTCCCCATTGCCCAGCGTCAGCAAGTAGCCATTTGCCGCGCACTGGTTGCGGATGCACGCTTAGTGATCATGGATGAGCCAACGGCCTCGTTAACTCGCACCGAAGTTAATCAGCTACTTTCTACCGTGAACTACTTAAAAAACAAAGGTATCACCGTTGTTTTTGTCAGCCATCGGTTAGAGGAAGTAAAAGAAATTTCTGACCGCATTACCGTTATTCGTGATGGGCAAAAAATGGGAACATGGCCAGCAGAAGACCTGACAACGCGCAAAATCACTGAGCTGATGACAGGGCTTGATATTGTTCATGAACGCAAATCACCCAATAACGCAGAAGAAACTCACACGGTCTTAGAACTGAAAAACCTCAGCCGTGCTGGGCAATACCAGAATATTTCCCTGTCATTAAAGCGCGGTGAAGTACTGGGACTTTGCGGATTATTAGGCTCTGGTCGTACCGAGCTTGCCCTTTCTCTGTTTGGGATAACCCGCCCTGACAGCGGCGAAATGATCGTCGAAGACAAGCCAATTATCTTCAAAAATAATGCCCAAGCTATCAAACATGGTATTGGTTACGTGTCTGAAGACCGCCTGACACTGGGGGCAATTTTGCAGCAGTCTATCGCCGACAATATGGTGATTTCGATTTTAGATCGCCTGAAAACCCCTCTTCATCTGATTGATGAGCAAAAATGCCAGCAAATCGTCCAAGAGTGGATCGCGGATTTGGATATTAAAGTGACCGACCCAAACAATGCTCTCTCCACCTTATCAGGGGGAAATCAGCAAAAAGTGGTGCTCGCCAAATGGATCCTGACGCGCCCTAAAGTGCTGATCCTTGATGCCCCTACCGTGGGGGTCGATATCGGTGCTAAAGACAGCATTTACAAGCTGATACATCGACTTTCTGGTGTTGGGATCGCCATTTTATTGATCACCGATGAAGCCTCTGAAGCTTTCTACAACTGCGATCGCATTTTACATATGAAGCAAGGATCTATCGTCAAAGAAATTGTGACGGATTCCATGACTGAGCAACAATTGGAGGAAATCATCAATGGCTAATTGGCAAAAACTTCGTCCGCAGTCTGTTGAAGGCTGGCTAATCTGGGTGATCCTCATCATGGTGGTGTTTTTCACCTTAATGAGCCCACAATTTCTCACTATTCAAAACTTGCTCGACTTAAGCGAAAGCTATGCGGTCACCGGTATTTTTGCACTGGGATTATTTGTGGTACTCGTCACTGGTGGTATTGATATCTCTTTCGCCGCCGTTGCCTCGGTTGTCCAATATGTGATTGCCACTTTCTTACTGCAAGGATTACTCGAAAGCCCAACCCTCAGTATCGCCCTTGCGATTGTCATCGGGATCACCTTTGGGTTGATCAACGCAATTTTGATTTACTCCCTCAATGTGGTGTCGATCATTATCACTATTAGTATGCAATCTTTGCTGTTCGGCATGCTGATGTGGCTAACCAACGGACACAGTATCTACGACTTACCGGATTGGTGGGTTGATCCTGTCACCATCCTGCCTTTTGAAGTGGATGGTGAATATTATCAAATTGGTTTGCCATTGATCGTGATGTTAGGGATCGCGTTTTTAACGTGGATCTTAATGAACAAAACCCACATTGGTCGCCAACTGTATGCGGTAGGCGGCAGCCAAGAATCAGCTTCACGTATTGGTATTCGCGTCTGGGTGATTTATCTGTTTGCTTACGGTTATCTCGGTGCGATGGCCGCTATCGGCGGCATGCTGCAAACCTATCGCATGAGTGAAGTGGTGCCTAGCGCCTTAGTGGGTGGCGAGCTTGATGTTCTCGCAGCCGCGGTATTAGGTGGCGCGAGTTTATCCGGCGGTCGCGGTAGCGTTATCGGTACGCTTATGGGGGTTTTCCTCATCGGTATCTTGAAAAACGGTCTGAACTTGATCGGGGTGTCTAACTACTTCGTCAATATCGTCATCGGTATGGTCATTCTTATCGCTATTTGTATTACTCACTACAAAAAGCGTAAAGAAACGGACGTAGGCTTTGTTTAACAGGAATATCACCATGAAAAAACAAGATTTTTTTAAAATTGATGGCTCTGTTATCGGACTGCTTTCAATCTTTTTGGTCGCTATTGCGGCTTTCAGTATCGCCATGCCAGGGCACTTTTTTACCCAGAATACCTTTTTAAGTATTACCTTTCAGTTGCCAGAGCTGGGTCTTCTGACCTTCGCCATGTTTGTTCCGATGTTGAGTGGCGGGTTAAACCTCGCCATTATCAGCACCGCTAACTTGACTGGCTTGTTTATGGCTTGGGTATTTATCAATTACCTGCCTGTTGATGCAGGAACGGGCACGCAGCTAATGTGGTTGGTCTTTGCATTAATCGGTGCCACCGTTATCGCCGTTATTATTGGCTGCTTAACAGGGCTAATGATTTCCCATATTGGCGCTCATCCTATTTTGGTCACACTTGGTTCCATGACTATTATCAGCGGTATTGGTGTTTACCTTACCAAAGGTGCCGCACTCAGTGGGATGCCGCCAGTGGTTCGCGCCATTGGCTCTGACACCGTTTTCGGTATGCCGATCGCCATGATTATTTTCATTGTGACCGCGATTATTTTGGCTCTGTTTTTAGGTCGCACCCGCCTTGGTAAAAATATCTATATGAGCGGCAGCAACATCAATGCTACGTGGTTTAGCGGCGTGCGTACCGACCGAGTTATGATCGCGATTTACACCATTTCAAGCCTGCTGTGTGTGTTGGCAGGGCTGATCATGATGGCACGCTTTAACTCAGCCCGCATGGGATACGGGGATTCTTACTTACTGCTGACCATTTTAGCCATCGTATTGGGAGGCACAAACCCATTTGGCGGCGTCGGTAAAGTCAGCCGCGTCTTCTGCGCATTGCTCGTTCTGCAAGTCATTGCAACTGGTCTTAGCCTGTTGGGCGTCAGCCTGCACTTCAATCTCGCGGTTTGGGGCATTACGTTGATCCTCGCTCTCGCCTTCAAATTCTTTAAAGAAAAATGGAGCGCTAAGCGTGCAATGACACGCAATCAACGCCTCAATAAAGCATCCGTACAAAATTAACTTACAGGGAATAAAGATGACTATTTCACGAAAAAATCCGATTGGTATCTATGAAAAAGCCCTTCCAAAGCACAGTAGCTGGAGCGAAAAATTAGCTATCGCAAAAGCGGCAGGATTTGATTTTGTCGAGATGTCGGTTGATGAAACGGACGAGCGTTTAGCCCGTCTAGATTGGAGTTTGGAACAACGCTTAGAGTTAGTAGCTGCCATCCAAAAAACCCAGGTACGCATCCCAACGATGTGTCTATCGGGTCACCGTCGTTTTCCATTTGGTAGCCATGATGCAGATACCCGTCAAAAAGCCCGTGAATTAATGACAAAAGCCATTAAATTGGCTCAAGATCTGGGTATCCGTACCATTCAGTTGGCTGGCTACGATGTGTATTACGAAGAGCAAGATGAAGGCACCATTGCGCGCTTTGAAGAAGGCATGAAATGGGTCGCTGAAATTGCCGCAGCTTCTCAGGTGATGTGCGCCGTCGAAATCATGGATACGCCATTTATGAATTCGATCACGAAATGGCAAGCGCTTGCCGATAAAATTCGCTCACCGTGGTTCCAAGTTTATCCTGATGTCGGTAACTTAACCGCTTGGGGTAGTGATGTGGCTGCCGAGTTAACCAAAGGCATTGAAAATATTGTTGCTCTGCATCTGAAAGATACCTACGCCGTAACAGAAAGTTGCAAAGGTCAATTCCGTGATGTGCCATTCGGCGAAGGGTGCGTGGATTTTGTGGTACTGTTCAAACAGCTTAAGCAGCTCAATTATCGTGGCACCTTCTTAATTGAAATGTGGACGGAAAAAGCCGATGAACCGCTGATTGAGATCATCAAAGCGCGCCATTGGATTGAAGAAAAAATGCAGCAAGCGGGCTGGGAAAACTAAGGAGCTAACAATGAGCACATTTTTCATGGGTGTCGACCTTGGAGGCACCGTGATCAAAGCTGGGATCTACAGCCCTGAAGGGCAAGAACTGGTGGTTGCTGAGCACCCTTTTCCCACCGAAAGTCCACAAGCTGGGTTTAGTGAGCGTAATATGGAAACCCTGTGGCAAGTCACCTGCGGCGTTATCCGTGAAGCTATCGCCAAAAGCCAGTTGTCTGCATCACAAATCGCAGGCGTCAGCTTTTCCTCCCACGGCAAAGGGCTATATTTACTGGATAAACACGGAAAACCCGTCAGAAACGGCATTGTTTCTTCGGATTCCCGCGCACAAGCGATTGTCGATCAATGGCACCAAAATGGCACCGCAGAGCAAGCATATCCCCTAAGCTTGCAGCAACTTTGGGCATCACACCCCGTTGCCTTGCTAAATTGGTTAAAACAATATGAGCCAGACAGCTATCGCGATGGTCGTTATGTTTTAATGGTTCACGACTATATTCGTTATCGATTAACTGACCAGCTCACTTGCGAAGAGACCAATATTTCAGGCAGCCAACTCTATAACCCAACAACCTCCAGTTACGATCCTAAACTCTGTGAATTGTTTGGTATTGAAGAGGCTAACGACAAACTCGCCCCCGTGATTAACTCCGCACAGTCAGCGGGCTGCGTCACGACTCATGCCGCAAAAGAGTGTGGTCTTAAAGAAGGAACGCCAGTATTTGGTGGGTTCTTCGATGTGGTGGGAGCCGCGCTGTCATCGGGTGTCAGCCAGAAAGATAAGCTCAGTGCCGTCGCTGGAACCTGGACTATCTCCACGCGTGTTTTTGATAAAATCATGCCTGCCGATTACCCTTATGTGTGGGGAAAATACTGTATTCCAGGCACCTATTTTGTTCATGAAGGCAGTCCAACCTCAGCCAGTAACCTCGCTTGGTTCACACGACACTTTTTCGATCAACGCTTGCAAGATTACAAAGTACTCAATGCTTGCGTTGCAGAAGGAGCCACACGGCAAAACGATATTCTATTTTTCCCTTGGTTATATGGTTCTAACTACCACAGTAACTTGCATGGCGGGCTACTTGGGTTAAGCTCCCATCATACTGAAGGGGATATTGCCTACGCCATTTATCAGGGAATTGTGTTTTCTCATTTGCTGCATCAAGACCGTATTGTTGGCATTGATGACTGCACTCAGGCTATTCGCTTTACTGGCGGTCCAACCAATTCGGCGTTATGGATGCAAATGTTCTGTGATGCCAGTAATTTGCCTCTTGAAGTGGTGGATGTTCAGCAGTCAGGCTGCCAAGCCGCCGCACTGTGTGCCGCAGTCGGCTCTGGATATTATTCAGGGTTTGATACCGCGATTGCATCAAGCACACCGAAAATCACCGCGTATCAACCTAACCTTATAGCTCATCAGCAGCTACGGGATAAGTTCGTCCGCTTTAAAGCGGTAGCAGATGCGTTGAGTTGCTAACCATAATTGCCTCCCTTAACGTTCATCAAAAGGGAGGCATAACCTATACCCCTCACCAATTATCCCTCTCATTTTAGATATATTTATCTAATAACCAGACTTTAAATATTTATTTTTTAACATTTTATTAACCAGATTTTTTGGCTTAAAAACCAATCAAATGTTAAATTCTAAAATAAATAAAATTTTTCCCAACTAATTAATATGAGCAAATTATCATCAAAATAAAAAAATACATTCGCTCTTTATATGAAAAATGAAAATGCAAAAAATCAGCATAAATAAAATCATTACACTTAGTAGTGTTAATAATTACATTTATACATGGATAATTAACAACCGAATACTCTCAAGAATGATGTGGGATTTATTTAGATTAAGGATTGGAAGCAAAAAAAATTATCAAATAAATAATTAACCTATTATGCCAAGAAAATCACAGTAAAAATAAAAAATCATATTTTTCATATTGATATAAATAAAAATGCGTATAGAGCAAAAAAGAATCATCTATAACACTATCAGTAAATATACGGTGCAACTAAACGTAAATTAATTGTATGCAAATCCATCAGGTGATTATAAAATAGCTAAAAAATTTAACTTAACTTTTATTTTTTACGATAAAAACGAAATCAAACTTAATCTAAATTCAGCATAATCAACTGATATTAATTATTTGGCACTTCCTTAATTTGGGCTCTGAAATATTTAACTTATCTGAAATTTAGATATTTACACCTGTACACTTTTACTGACATTCACAATTAAAATTGTCTATTTCTGCTATTGATAAAATAATCCAAATTGCGACAAACCCCCAACAACACTGACCAGATCAAATAACCCACTCAAACTTTTCACTCAATTTTATTAACAAATACTTTCGATACTTAACAATTTCAAAATATATGATAAGATCATCATCTCAATTTGAAATTATTTACTATATAAAAAACAAGATTGTTATTGAGGTTATAGATGAAAATCTCGAGAAGAAAACTATTATTAGGGGTTGGTGCTGCTGGTGTTATTGCTGGGGGCGCAGCTGTTGTCCCTATGATCCGCAGAGAAGGTCGTTTTGAATCTACGCCATCACGCGTACCTGCAGTCGCGGGTACCGAAGGTAAATTACCAGCATCTGCTGATGCGGTTGTTATCGGTGCTGGTCTGCAAGGCATCATGACTGCGATTAACCTGAAAGAGCGCGGCTTAAACGTTGTTATCTGTGAAAAAGGCGTTGTTGGCGGCGAGCAATCTGGTCGCGCATACAGCCAGATCATCAGCTATAAAACCTCCCCAGCTATTTTCCCATTACACCACTACGGAAAAATTCAATGGCTCGGCATGAACGAAAAAATCGGTGCTGATACCAGCTACCGTGTTCAAGGTCGTGTTGAAGTTCCTTCAAGCGAAGAAGATCTGGAAGTTGCAAGAGCGTGGATCAAATCTGCGTCTGAAAACCCAGGTTTCGATACCCCGCTGAGAACCCGTATGATCGAAGGTCAAGAACTGGCTAATCGTCTGGTTGGTGCTCAATCTCCATGGAAAATTGGTGGTTTTGAAGAAGATTCTGGTAGCCTTGACCCGGAAACTGTTACCCCAGCAATGGCTAACTACGCAAAATCAATTGGTATTCCAATCTACCTGAATTGCGCAGTTCGTGGCTTAGAAACCGCAGGCGGTAAAATTTCTGATGTTGTCACTGAAAAAGGTGCAATCAAAACCTCTCAAGTCGTTCTGACTGGTGGTATCTGGTCACGTCTGTTCATGGGTAACTTAGGTGTTGATGTCCCTACTCTGAACGTTTACCTGTCTCAACAGCGTATTACTGGCGTTCCAGGCGCACCAAAAGGTAACGTCCACCTGCCAAACGGTATCCACTTCCGTGAACAAGCAGACGGTACTTACGCGGTTGCACCACGTATCTTCACCAGCTCTATCGTGAAAGACAGCTTCCTGTTAGGACCTCGCTTCCTGCACGTATTAGGCGGCGGTGAATTACCATTAGAATTCTCTATCGGTAAAGACCTGTTCAACTCATTCACTATGGCAACTTCTTGGAACTTAGACGAGAAGACTCCATTCGAAGAGTTCCGTACAGCAACTAACACGCCAAACAACGACCACTTAGATGGCGTTCTTGAGCGTCTAAGAAAAGAATTCCCAGTATTTAAAGAATCTAAAGTTGTTGAACGTTGGGGCGGCACCGTTTCTCCAACTGATGACGAGATTCCAATCATTTCTAAAGTTGAACAATACCCAGGCCTGGTTATCAATACCGCGACTGGTTGGGGTATGACTGAAAGCCCGGCGGCGGGTCGATTAACTGCTGAATTGTTAATGGACGAGAAGACATTTATCGATCCAACGCCTTATAAACTGTCTCGTTTTAACTAATTAAAACGAAACACAATTAGATGGAACCTATCGAGCCCCTCACGGTCTTAATAGGTTCCTACTTTCATATATAAAGGAGTTATTATGCGCTACAAAACTTTACTGCTTTCCTTACCTTTAGTTTTAGGTGTAGCAACTGCAAACGCAGCAGACGATGTGAAACGTGTTCCAGTTAAAGGTTTCCCAATCGCTGAATCAGTAGAAATCAGCGCGAACAACAGCCTCATCTTCCTGAGCGGGAAAGTTCCTTCTAAAATCTCTAAAGATGCTCCAGAAGGCGTTTTAGAGTCTTACGGTAACACTGAAGTACAAACAATCAACGTTCTGAAACAAATTCAAGCGACTCTGGGTGAAATGGGTCTGACTATGAATGACGTTGTTAAAATGCAAGTTTTCTTAGTTGGTGGTGATGAAACTAAAGGAACTATGGACTTCGCTGGCTTCATGGCTGGCTACAACAAGTTCTATGAAACTGAAAAAGTGACCAATCTGCCAGCTCGTTCTACCTTCCAAGTCGCTAAACTGGCTAACCCAGCTTGGAGAGTGGAAATTGAAGTAACCGCAGTTCGCCCAGCAGCTAAAAAATAATTTTTAACTGACAACGAATGCTTAAAACGGCCGACTATTTATTTCCGCTTTGGCTTGGAAGTAAACATTAGCGGCCGTTTTTGTTTTCCTTCTCTTTGTCTCCCTTCTCTTTTATTGCCATCCACATTACTATTGTTCTTCCTTGATAAATACTTGCATCGTATTCACTCCATATTTGAATACACTGAAACACCGGTAGGAAGACCATGATTAAAGAATCTCTGAAAATCCACGGTAAAAAGCAGTTTGAAATCAAACAGCAAGTCTTTTTCCCTCGAAAATCAAAAGAGATCCGCTACCAAGTTGAAACCTTCTTTTTTCTTCCGGCATCAATGCAAGTTAACCCCGATCTCTACACCCCTTCAAATCTTCAGCGCAGCTTAAAAAACTATATCCGGCTGCGAGCCCCTACGGTGCAGCTCTCTTCTATTCCCGCTGTAGGTGGGTTAGTCGATGAATTGAAAAGCTGGTTGAAACGGTTAGATCCTGAATTACCGCCAACATTAGATGAATATGAAAACCATCTAAAACGCTTTGCACTCACCTTTAAGCGCAGCGTGCGGTTAACCCTAAAGATGGTCGCTCAAAACTCACAACGGCAAACTGAAGAGTATATAACGGGGGTGTTGGCAGACATTGAGCATGGGCTCAAACGCTATCGAGAACTCAGCGCCTATGCAGCACCAATTGAAAAGGTCATTAAATCCAACGCTTTCGCCTATTGCGATGAGTTTATGTCCCATTACACCTTGTTTTACTTACAAGATTTATTAAAAGACAAACAACTTCCTCTACGCGATGAAATTCGCCATCTGTGGTATCAAGAAATGCGTTACTTGAAAAAGCTAGCACCAGATAGCTTTCCACACGATGAAAACGACGCGGAAATGGTCACCTACCGCCGCAATTTACTGAAAAAATATATTAACCGCTACCTCTACTTAGAGATCCGCCACAAACGAGGTCTCCCGCTACTTTTACACTCTATTTATGGTATTGCAGCCGCAATTTCGATGGTTTTCGCTACATTTATTGCCTTTATGTGGCAAGGTAAATACGGTGCGCTCAGCGCTAATTTATTCTTAGCGATGGTGATTGGTTATATCTTTAAAGATCGCTTAAAAGAAATTGGACGAGAACAGCTATATCGGTTATTTCAACGCTGGATCCCTGATCGTCAATTGCGTATTTATCGGGAAGGGGTAAAAGAGCCCGTTGGGGTTTGTAAGGAGTCATTCCGCTTTCTAAAAGAAAGTACCCTATCCCCTGATATTCATGAAATGCGCCAAAAATCCCACTGGGTGAATTTGGTCAATGTGCAGCGCGTGGAAGATATTCTGTATTACCGCAAGGATGTCACCTTGCACAGCAATTCTGCGGCCTTTATGCAGACTCAATCGTCTATTGTGGATATTACGCGGGTTAATATTTCAGACTTTTTGAAATATCTCGATATTAGCTATGAAGAGTTGATGGTTAATGATGATGAACCCGTAATTATCGGTGAAAAGGTTTACCATATTTATCTATGCCGCCGCGTCATCATGAATAAGAAAGCCTACAATGAATTAGCGCGTTTAGTGGTGAATGCTGATGGCATCAAACGCCTTGAGATCCTTCAGCCACTGGATGAGCTCGACAGCGACGAAGATATTACGATCCCACCGCAATAACACACCGCTCCAATATCATCTATTGGAGCGGATAAAATCAGTAATACAGCGCGATCCGTTGTCCATCCAGTTCTTTGACTTCCAGCGGCGTATCGAAAATTTCCTCTAAAATCTCGGATTTCATGATCTCTTGAGGCTCGCCATGATAAGACAAACGCCCATTTCGCAGCGCCACAATATAGTCTGAATACACAGAAGCAAAATTAATATCGTGGATAACCAGAATGATGGTTTTGCCTAGCTCATCCGCCGCACGGCGCAGTAATTTCATCATGATCACCGCGTGCTTCATATCCAAGTTATTCAGTGGCTCATCCAACAGCACATATTCGGTATCTTGGCATAACACCATCGCCACATACGCACGCTGACGCTGACCGCCCGAAAGCTCATCAAGATAACGATGGCGAAACTCAGTTAAGTTCAAAAATGCCAAGGACTCGTCGATTTTCTGTTTATCATCCAGTGTTAAGCGCCCTTTGGTATAAGGATAGCGCCCGAAACCAACCAGCTCTTCCACCGTTAAACGGCTAGCAAATTGGTTTTCTTGGCGAAGTACCGATAAGCAGGTTGCGAGCTGGTCGCTTGGTGTAGTCGAGACATCCAAGTTATTCACTTTGACATAACCGTGATCCGCCGATAATAGCCGGCCAATAATCGACAACAGCGTTGATTTCCCTGCACCATTTGGACCGATGATTGAAGTGACACCGCTATTTTTAATATTGGCTGTAACGTTATCTAAGACCTTAGTATCTTGATAACTTTTCGATACCTGATGAATTTCAATCATACTAAAACCTTCTTAACACCATATAAATAAAGAATATTCCACCGACAAACTCGAGTACCACAGATAAGGTACCCGCTTTATTCAATCCATATTCAAGAACCAACTGTCCGCCCACTAATGCAATCACACCGAGTAGGAAAGAAACTGGCAATAAATAGCGATGCTGGCTGCTTCCTGCGATGTAGTAAGCCAAGTTAGCTACCATCAAGCCGAGGAACGTGAGCGGCCCCACCAGCGCTGTGGAAATTGCCACTAGGACAGAAATCAGTAATAAGATTACGGTGACTTGCTGACGGTAGTTAATCCCTAAGTTCACCGCATTGGCTTGTCCCAGTGCTAGCACGTCGAAACAGTAGCGCATACGCCAAAGCAAAACGCCTACAATCACGGTGATCACCAACGTGAATAGAATCAGCTCCGGCGTTCCTTTAGTGAAAGTCGCGAACATCCGGCTTTGCAAAATGGAAAACTCATTCGGATCCATCAAGCGTTGCAGCAAAGTCGCCACACTGCGAAACAGTGTTCCGAGGATAATTCCCACCATCAACACTAAGTTGATATTCATTTTGACGGAGATAAACAGCCAGCGGTACAACAATACAGAGAAAATCACCAGCAGGGAGGATTCCAGCAAAAACTTACCAATATTCAACAACCATGATGCGGGAAAACTATCGGTATAAAACACAAAGATAGTTTGCAGCAGGATGAACAATGCCTCTAACCCCATAATGGATGGCGTCAGAATTTTGTTATTGGCGATAGTTTGAAACAGAACCGTCGATACCCCAGACCCAAATGCCACAATGATCATCGTCAGCACGATATAACCACGATGAGGCAGAATGTACGCGAGATTACTGCCCAAATTAATGGTCATATACAAAATTATAGACAGCACTGACAGCGCAGCCAACAAACCGATGCGCTGGATTGGCGTAAACGTTCTTTTCACTGGCAAACTTAATGAATTAACTTTTTCCATAACGCTGATGCTTTAACAAGAGATAAAGGAAAATAACCGCGCCTACGACACCTAAAATGACACTCGCAGGAATTTCAAACGGATAACGAATTAAGCGACCAATAATGTCACACAGCAGCACTAAGCCGCCGCCCGCTAAACAGATCCACGGGATAGTTTTACGAATATTGTCCCCCATCATCAAGCTAATCAGATTCGGGACAATCAATCCTAAGAACGGCAGTGCGCCGACAACGACCACCACCACACCGCTGATTAAGGCGATGATAGATAACCCTATGGTCATCACTTTCTGGTAATTCAAGCCGACGTTAACGGAAAACTCACGCCCCATCCCTGCCACTGTAAAGCTATCAGCAATTAAACAGGCTGCCAGTGTTAAGCCGCCCACCAGCCAAAGTAGCTCATAGCGACCTTGTAAAATGCTAGAGAAATCGCCGCTCATCCAAGCACCGAGTGATTGAAGCAGGTCGAAATAGTAGGCGGTAAAAATGGTAAGCGCACTGATTACGGCCCCTAGCATGATACCGACTAACGGCACTATCAGAGCGGACTTCAAAATGATCCGGCGTAAAATCAGCATAAATAGCGCTGTACCTAGCAGTGCAAATCCGCTCGCCACCACCATTTTGGTCATGATAGAAGCCGTTGGATACAGGATCATCACGAACAGTAAGCCAAGGCTGGCAGATTGTGTGGTACCCGCAAGGGAAGGTTCGATAAAACGGTTTTGGGTGAGTAGCTGCATAATCAGCCCCGCGACGCTCATGGCGCTTCCTGCAAGGATCAGGGCGGCGGTGCGAGGGATACGGCTCACGAAAAAGATATCTTGCATCTCGGGGTCGGTGAAAAGCGAAACGGGTGACACGTCACCCGCTCCAATAAACAAGCTTAATACCGCTAATACCAATAACGCGAGAATACCAAAAGAGAGATAAAGCGTTTTCATTGATTAATTCGTTTTTTTCTTCTCTAAAGCTTTGTTTACATCATCCATTAATTGGGAATAAGTTTGGATACCACCAGCGATATAAACCGCTGAAGAATCTAAATAAGCCACTTGGCCTTTTTCCCATGCAGAGGTTTTTCTGACTAAAGCATTGTCTAACACGTCTGCCGCAGGTTGTGCATCTTTCGCACCAATCGCGCCATCACGGTCGATAACAAATAACCAGTCTGGATTCAGTTTTAATAACAGCTCTGAGTTTACGATATTACCGTGACGACCAGTATCTTCCGTGAAGACATAAGCAGGTTCGAAACCTAATACATCAAAGATAAAGCCAAAACGAGAACCTGGACCGTAAGCAGAAATTTTACCGCCGCTCACTAAGATCACCATCGCTTTGCCCGCATCAGGGGTTTTGCCTTTAATATCATTAATTTTGTTTTTGAAGTCAGAAACGAGTTTATTCGCTTGTTCTTCTTTACCAAATAAAGAACCTAACAGCGCCGTACGCTCCATCAGGCTATCAATGAAACGTTTGTTATCAATGTCTAGAGAAATCGTTGGTGCGATACCGCTTAATTTGTCATAAGCATCGCGAGCACGGCTACCACCTAAAATCACATCCGGTTTTGCACTGCTAATAGTTTCATAAGCCGGCTCAAATAAGCTCCCGCCATTAACATATTCTGAGGTGCTATATTTCTCTAAAAACTGCGGAAAATGGGCGTTAGTTTGTGGAACACCAATCACCGGAATACCCAGCGCATCGATGATGTCTAAGGTTTCCATGTTCATCACAAACGCACGTTGTGGATGGCTAGGAATTTCAGTTTTGCCTTGAGCATGTTCAACGACAATCGTTTGTTTTTCAGCTGCTTTTTCTGTTGCTGGCTGCTCGGTCGTTGGCGCTGCTGTTTGTGTTTGCTTAGCGTCATCACAACCCGCTAACGCAACAACGGATAATAAGGCAAACCCTGAAACTAATGATTTTGCGAACATCTAAATTCCTCCACCTTTCAATGTGATTATCGTTAGTCACGTCATTCATGACCCGAAGATGGCGGTTATCTTACATGAAACATAGCGCTAATGATATTAGTTTGCATTTGCATTTCGCAAAATAATGATACATCGCACAAAAACACACATTGCCTATATTTAAAGCAACTTACTGATATCTGATTTTGATTAAGGAGAAAATAGATGGCTCAAGCCTGGTGGAAATCTGCGGTGGTATACCAAATCTACCCCAAAAGCTTCTATGACCATAATGGCGACGGTATTGGCGATCTCTCTGGTATTACCGCCAAGCTAGACTACATTCAATCTTTGGGTGTAAACGTGATTTGGCTATGTCCAATTTTTGAATCGCCGATGAAAGATAATGGCTATGACATCGCCAACTATGACAGGGTCGATCCAGTTTTTGGTAGCAACGACGATCTTGATATATTGATCAGCCAAGCTTCACAGCGTGGTATTAAAATCCTACTGGACTTAGTGCTTAACCACAGCTCAAACCAGCACCCTTGGTTCGAAGCTGCCCTTGCTGATCCCAATAGCCCTTATGCTGACTATTACCAATTTATTGAATGGGATAAACCCACTCCACCGAACAATTTACGTACCTACTTTGATTGCCCGGTGTGGACTCAGGTTCCAGATAGCACTCGCTGGTACTTCAACTCTTTCGGACCCGAGCAACCGGATCTTAATTGGGAAAACCCACAATTACGCCAAGAAATTATCCAAATGATCAATCGTTGGATAGCCAAAGGCGTTGCAGGATTCCGCATTGATGCTATCGGCAATATTAAAAAATCCCCTGAAGCCCTCTCGCCTTACCAATTCCCTCCCGATCGGGAAGATGGCACCGCGTCTTTAGTTCCTTGGGTGGTTAACCAACCAGGCATCCATGAATTTTTAAAGGAGCTCGCCAGCCAAACCTTCCATCCTGCGAACTCAATGACGGTGGCTGAAATCGATGTTCCACCGCAAGATCTTGCTGACTATATCGGGGAAGATGGGACATTTTCCATGGTGTTTGATTTCAGTATTGCGGATCTCGACATTACCAAACAGCCCCCGTTCGCCATAGATCCAATCACAGGCGAACGTTTGAAGCCTGTTTTTCTAAAAAGCCAACTCACGACCCAGCAAGTGGGTTGGAGCGCACCTTATTTAGAAAATCATGACCAACCGCGCTCACTGAACAAATTCTTACCGAAAGGCGACATCTCCCCTGTCGCCGAAAAAATGTTGGCAATGTTTTTATTGACTCAGCGCGGTACGCCGTTTATTTATCAAGGGCAAGAAATTGGCATGACGAACTGCCCAATGACGCTCGACGAACATCACGATTTGCATCTTTTTAAACTCTACCAATGGGGTCAAAATCACGGGTACTCTCACACCACCATGATGAACTATTTTACCCAGCGTAGCCGTGACAATGCGCGAACGCCATTTCAATGGAATAGCCAACGCCATGGCGGATTTACAACAGGAACGCCATGGTTGAAAGTTAATCCTAACCACCGAGAAGTTAATACCGCCACCCAACAGCAGCAACCCGATTCACTTTTCGCGTTTTACCAACAATTGATTACCCTGCGCCGCCATTCTCCAATTAGCGATATCTTGGTTGAAGGCGAATTCTCAGAAATTAGCGCCCCTGAACCTGTTATTGCTTATCGGCGAACATTAGGTTCACGCGCCATCGATATTTACTGTAATTTCAGTGATAAACCGCAAACTATTAACCAACATTATCGCCAAATACATTTAAGCAATATCGCAAATACCCATGACGACAATATCCATAACGACAAGCAGCAAATTGCCCTACATCCTTATCAATCAATAATTTTTGAAGTAGAGAAAAGTGAATAACTCAATTAATCACTCTAAATAAGCGTAATTAAAGATAAATAATCACCCGATATTTCGATATCAATAATAATCGGGTGATATTGATTACATTACGCATTTAATTACGTTAAGTATTATTAATTGATAACTTAATAATACTATTCAAAAACAAACTAACACATTGTTAAATAACGAATTTAATAGATTTTAAAGCTAAATATGTGAAGCCTATCAAATACAAATTAAATAATTTAAGTAAAGTTTAAATTGCTCATTTCACTTTTCTTGAGGTTATTTATTTGCCAAATAAAAATCGCGAAGTTATTTCTCAAATAACTTCAGGGCGTCGTTCTGCTGAAATATCCTCCGCAGAAACCCAAGCAATTAAAAAGCGCACTGATGGCTTTGGCACTCTCATTCGAGACATAGATGGTTGGCTACTGGCAGAAGGCACCCATCTACGTCCCTACGAATGTCTTGGTGCCCACCCCGTCAACTTCGACGGTGTTGATGGGGTGACTTTTTCTTTATGGGCACCCAATGCCCAACAGGTTTCTGTCGTCGGTGAATTTAATCAATGGGATGGGCGCATTCACCCAATGACATTACGCCATGAAGTGGGCATTTGGGAGCGGTTTATTCCTGAGGCAAAAATCGGGCAAGCGTATAAATATGAATTACAAGATAGCCGAGGTTATATGCGGGTCAAAGCTGACCCTTACGCACTCAAAAGCGTGCTATTTCCTCATGTGGAATCAGTGATAACGGCCTTGCCAGACAACCAAACTCCGCCCCCCTCTGCCAACGCAAATTCGCCACTTTCTGCGCCAATCTCAATCTACGAAGTGCATTTAGGCTCTTGGCGCCGTCATCCACACAATAATGGCTGGCTCAGCTACCGACAACTGGCTGAACAGCTTATTCCTTATGTGGCAGAAATGGGGTTTACCCATCTGGAATTGCTCCCTATCAGCGAACACCCGTTTGATGGTTCTTGGGGCTACCAACCTATTGGGCTCTATTCCCCAACCTACCGTTTTGGTGGCGTTGAGGATTTTCTCTACTTGATTCAAACCGCCCACCAGTATCACCTCAAAGTGATCCTCGATTGGGTACCCGCCCATTTTCCTAATGATGAATATGGGTTAATCCAATTTGATGGTACCGCACTGTATGAATATGCGGATCCGCGCGAAGGCATCCATCAAAACTGGCATACCTTGATTTATAACTACAGCCGCTATGAAGTGGCAAACTTTTTGGCAGGTAATGCCCTATATTGGCTAGAACGCTTTGGTATCGATGGGTTACGTGTCGATGCGGTCAGCTCAATGATCTACCGCGATTACAGCCGCGAAGAAGGGGAATGGGTACCCAACAAATGGGGAGGCAAAGAGAACCTAGAAGCCCTCGATTTTCTGCGTTATACCAACCAAATTGTTCAACAGAATTGTCCCCATGCGTTAATGATAGCCGAAGAATCAACCGCCTTTCCCAATGTCACGGGCTCTGTTGAAAATCACGGTTTAGGTTTTGATTTCAAATGGGATTTAGGCTGGATGCACGACACTCTGCGCTATATGTCCCTTGACCCGATTTACCGTCAATATCATCACCAACAAATGACCTTCGGCATGTTTTACGCCCATAGCGAGCACTTCGTTTTACCCCTTTCTCATGATGAGGTGGTGCATGGCAAAGGGTCACTTCTGAGTAAAATGTCCGGCGATACATGGCAAAAATTCGCCAATTTACGGGCTTACTATGGATTCATGTGGGGACATCCCGGTAAAAAATTATTGTTTATGGGGGGAGAATTCGCCCAAGGGCGAGAATGGGATCACGACACAGGGCTAGATTGGTATTTACTGAATCCTGAATATGATGGCTGGCACACGGGTGTACAGCGCCTTGTACGCGATTTAAATCATTGTTATCAGCAGCAGCCCCCGCTGTACCAACTCGATTATTCCCCACAAGGCTTTGAATGGTTGGTGGTTGATGATCACCAAAACTCAGTATTCGCCTTTGTGCGTCGAGATACCCATAACCATGAAATTCTAGTGGTATCCAACTTCACCCCTGTTCCCCGCGAAAACTACCGCATTGGCGTTCACCAATCAGGTTGCTATCAAGAAATCATCAATACCGATTCTCACTATTATCGCGGCAGTAATGTGGGTAATCAGAGCGCAATATCCACCCAGCAAATAGCGGCTCACGGTAAAAATCACTCCCTAAATATTACGCTTCCCCCTTTGGCTACCCTGTATTTGAAACGGGAACGACCGAATGACACATTTTAATTTTCGGCAAGGTCATGCTCACCCACTTGGTAGCCACATGGACGAACAGGGCGTCAATTTTGCTATTTACAGCGAGCGTGCCGAACACATTGACCTGTGCGTGCTGGACTCACTCGGTGCTGAAATTCGTTACCCGCTTTATCGGGGAGATAACCATATTTGGCATGGTTATTTAATGGGCGCAAAAGCGGGTCTACATTATGGTTATCGAGCTAGAGGGAAATGGGAACCACAAGCAGGATTATATTTTGATGAAACTCACTTACTGATTGACCCTTACAGCCGCGAACTCACTGGTAAACAGCATCCTTATTCGGTCGTCAGCCATGAACCTTATGACTGGCAAGGAGATACCCCTCTTCATACTCCATGGTCAAAAACCGTGATTTATGAAGCTCATGTTCGCGGACTTACCAAGCAACATCCTGAAATTCCACCCGCTTTACGGGGAAGCTATGCTGCTATCGCACACCCTTGCATAACCCAGCATTTAACGCGACTTGGCGTGACGGCACTGGAGTTGCTCCCTGTGCAATTTCATCTGGATGAGCCGCGATTGCAGGCTAAAAATCTCACTAATTATTGGGGATATAACACGCTGGCACCGTTTGCGATTGAGCCTCAATATTGGTCTGGGCAAGCAGGTTCTACGCCGTTGAGTGAATTTCGCAATATGGTCAAAGCCTTACATCGTGCCGGCATTGAGGTTATCCTTGATATTGTGTTTAACCACACTGCCGAATTAGACTACTCAGGACCTTGCTTATCGTTTCGGGGATTAGATAACCCCACCTATTATTGGTTAAACGACAATGGCGAATATGCGGATTGGACAGGCTGCGGCAATACGCTGAAATTGTCTCACTCAGCAGTAAGCCAATGGGTGCTCGACTGCCTGCATTTTTGGGCGATTGAATGCCATGTTGATGGCTTTCGCTTTGATTTAGCCACAATATTAGGAAGAACGCCGAAATTTAATTCTCAGACTCCACTGCTTAAGGCTATCACCCAAGACTCGATTCTTGGGCAACGGAAGCTGATCGCTGAACCTTGGGATCTCGCCAACAACGGTTACCAATTAGGGCAATTTCCACCGCCTTTTGCCGAATGGAATGACCAATTTCGCAATGATTGCCGCCGTGCTGTTTTATATCGTGATATTCCTATCGGTACCTTGGCAAGCCGCTTAGCCGGTTCGCGGGATGACTTTTCACA